>NZ_JBKYAR010000001.1:0-175109 GCF_047023275.1 Faecalibacillus sp.
AGTTAGACTGACATTATTAGGTGTCATTACCAACATTTATCTTGAGTTAGGCTTATTTTAAAAATGTTTTGTAATCTTCATAATTTTTCTTTAATAATTCTGGTGTATTTAAATGATATGGACAATGTTGTTTACATTTTCCACAGTTTAAGCATTCTTCAATTTTTTTCATTTCTGCTTGCCAGTGATCATTGAGCCAACTTGCTGCTGGTGCTCTTCTTAACATTAAAGACATTCTAGCACATTGATTAATTTGAATACCTTTAGGACAAGGCATACAATAACCACATCCTCTACAGAAATCTCCTGCTAATTCTTTTCGATCGTGCGCAATTAAATCTTGAATTTCTTGTGTAAGTTCTGGTGCTTTTGTTTGATATGAAATAAATTCATCTAATTCACTTTCTTTTTGAATTCCCCAAATTGGTAATACATTATCAAATTGTGCTAAATATGCATAAGCTGCATCAGAACGATTAATAAGACCTCCCGATAAAGCTTTCATACAAATAAATCCAATATTATTTTCTTTACATTTATTAACTAAATCGATATCTTTTTGATCTGCTAAATAACTAAATGGAAATTGAATTGTATCATATAAACCACTTTCACAAGCTTCTATCGCTACTGGTAAACGATGATTTGTAAGCCCAATAAAATGTATCTTTCCTTGTGCTTTTGCTTCTAACATAGCTTCATAAAGTCCTGTTCCATCTCCTGGCTTTGGACAAAATGAAGGATTATGAAATTGATAAATATCAATATAATCTGTTTTTAAATTATTTAAACTTGTTTCTAAATCTTTCCAAAAACCCTCTACTGTTGTAGAACCCGTTTTAGTTGCAATATAAATATCTTTTCTAACATCACTTAATGCATTTCCTAGTTTTTCTTCACTATCACTATACCATCTTGCACTATCAAAAAAACGAATTCCTTGATCATAAGCCTTTCTTAAAATTGTTGTCGCATCTTCTCCTGTTACACGTTGAATTGGTAATGCACCAAATCCATTACGATTAACAGTAATGCCTGTTCTTCCCAATGTAACTTTTTCCATTCCTTTTTCCTCTTTCCTTTACTTAACTTAAATATTCGCCAATTCCATTTACAATTCCTTGAACTATCTTGTTTTGATACTCCTCACTAGAAAGTAATCTATCTTCACCCGGATTTGATAAAAATCCCATTTCTACAATTGTGACAGGTACTTTTGACCAATTCAATCCTGTCATGTTATCAACAATTGAAACACCCCTATTTCTAGAACCTGTCACCTTACAAATATTGTTCACAATACTTTTTGATAACGCTTGTGATTGAGAAGCAATACTTGCACAATACTTATTTGAAGTTGATGGTGCCAAAGTAAGTGTCCCTGTAGGTGAAGATGATTCACTTGAATCACAATGTAAACGAATAAAAGCATCTGCCTGTGCCTCATTAGCCATTTTAGCTCTTTGAGCATTTGAAATATCTACATTTTGTGATGTACGACACATAACTACTGTATATCCTTGTTTTGATAAAGCTGCTTGTAATTTCAATGCAACCTCTAAATTAATTTGTGATTCTGTTTTTCCTGTCACACAGCCTGTTGCTCCTGATGTGACTTTGGCTTTCATTGTAGACGATCCTGGTCCATTAGGTTCTAATGAACTATTTCCTCTTCCTTGATGCCCTGCATCAATACAAACTATTTTTCCTCCACCATAATAAATTTTAGCTGCTGGTAATTGTGGCTTAGCTTGAATATGTACAGTAATTGTTTTTTCTGTTTGGTTTCCAGAACTATCTTTAGCTATTGCCTTCATTTGATAATCTCCTGCTTTATTGATATCTAATGAAGACATGTCGTATTGTAAATCAACATTGCTTAAATCTGTTGCTTTAATTGTTTGATTAAAATCATAATTTTCTGTACCTTCTACAAATGAAACTTCATTTGTTTCATTAAAGACAGGTGGTGTTGTATCTTTAACAACTACTTTCTTTTTTAATTTTTGATCTTGATATTTGATATTTATTGTATATTTACCTATTGCTGGATAATCTTTTTGATCTTCTTTTTTTATATTATCTGTTATTTTTGTTTCTTTTTTTATTTCTTTCAATTGATCTTTATCTATATCTTTTGTTTGAATAAGATCATCAAATGAATATTGAACTGTATTTCCATATTCTACAACTATATCCTTTTTATTTTTTAAAGATAATTCTATTTTTTCTTCTCTTGTAAAATAGAAAATACCTCCAATGATTATCACAATAACAATCCCAATAATTCCTATAAGCCTTTTTTTCATACTTCCATTTTCTCCTTAAAACCATTATACAAAAAAAAGAGAAGAATGGAAATTTCTTCTCTATAAACCTTTGACATGAATACGTGTAATTGCACGTTGCAATGCAGCTTGTGCTCTTAACATATCTATTTCATCGTTTTGTATTTTAAGTCTTTCTTCAGCTCTTCTTTTTGCTTCTTGTGCCCTATTTAAATCAATTTCATCTTGTGATTCAATTGCATTAGCAATTAAAGTTGTTTCTGTTTCATTTACATAAACGAAACCACCAGCAACAGAAAAATAAGTTCTATTGCCATCAATAATATAATTCATTTGAGACACTTTCACACCACTTGCAAGTGGAATATGATGAGCTAAAATACCTATTTGTCCAGCAGTTGTATCAAGATTTATCTGATCAATTTCCACTTCTTGGTAAATACCTTGAGGTGTAATGATTTTTAGCTTAAATTTAGTCATTTTCGATTTGTTTAGCCTTTTCTACAGCTTCTTGAATAGTACCAACATTATGGAATGCTTGTTCAGGTAATTGATCCCATTTACCTTCAAGAATTTCTTTAAATCCTTGAACAGTATCTTCTACACGGACATATTTTCCATCTAACCCAGTAAATTGACTAGCTACTGTAAATGGTTGTGATAAGAAGTTACGTACACGTCTTGCACGTGCAACGATTAATTTATCTTCATCACCTAATTCATCCATACCAAGAATTGCGATAATATCTTGTAATTCTTGATAACGTTGTAAGATTTGTTGAACACCATGAGCAACTTCATAATGATCTTTACCTACAACTAATGGATCTAAGGCTCTTGATGAAGAGTTAAGTGGATCTACTGCAGGGTAAATACCTAAAGCAGCGATTGAACGATCCAAGACGATTTTAGCATCCAAGTGAGCAAATGTTGTTGCTGGTGCAGGGTCAGTTAAGTCATCGGCTGGTACATAGACCGCTTGTACTGATGTAATTGATCCTTTTTTAGTTGATGTAATACGTTCTTGTAAAGCACCCATTTCAGTTGCTAGAGTTGGTTGATATCCTGCTTGTGATGGTACACGTCCAAGTAAGGCAGAAACTTCTGAACCTGCTTGTGTGAAACGGAAGATGTTATCAATGAATAATAACACGTCTTGACCTTGTCCATCACGGAATTGTTCAGCCATTGTCAAACCAGTTAAGGCAACACGTAAACGTGCTCCAGGTGGTTCGTTCATTTGTCCAAAGACAAGTGATGTTTTAGATAAAACGCCACTTTCTTTCATTTCATAGTATAAATCGTTACCTTCACGGCTACGTTCTCCAACACCGGCGAATACTGATAACCCACCATGTTGTGTTGCGATATTGTTAATAAATTCTTGGATTAATACTGTTTTACCTACTCCGGCACCACCGAATAACCCAATTTTACCACCTTTGATAAAAGGACAAATTAAGTCTACAACTTTAATTCCTGTTTCAAAGATTTCTGTAGTTGTCATTTGTTCTGCATAAGTTGGTGCAGATCTATGGATTGGCATTCTTGTAACATCTTCACTTAATGCCCCTTTACCATCAATTGGTTCACCTAAGACATTGAACATACGTCCTAACGTTTCATTTCCTACTGGAACTGAAATTGGGTGACCTGTATCAACAGCATCCATTCCTCTTACTACCCCATCAGTTGGACCCATGGCGATACATCTTACTGCATCATCTCCAATATGTTGAGCAACTTCTACAACTAATTCTTCTTCACCATTTTGAATACGAATGGCTGTATTTAATCGAGGTAATTTATCTTCGCCATCAAATGCAATATCAATAACTGGCCCACGGGCACTAATTATTTTCCCAATATTTGCCATATTGACCTCCTTATTGCGCATTAGCTCCAGCAACAATTTCACTAACTTCATTAGTAATTGCTGTTTGACGAGCTTGATTGTATTTTAATAATAATTGTTCTGTTAATTCTTCTGCGTTATCTGTAGCATTTTCCATTGAAGTTCTACGTGACGCATTTTCACTTGTCACACTTTCAACAAGATAACCATAAACGACAGCTTGTAAATACATTGGTATTAAACTATCTAAAACTTCTTCAGGACTTGGTTCAAAAACAGTAAATTTATTAGTAATTTCAATGTTTTCAAACTCATTTGTATCAATTGGTAAAAGTGTTACTGTACGTGGTTTAAATGTTAAGTTATTAACAAATTCAGTATAAATAATTTTAATACTTCCTACTTCTTTATTAATATAAAGATCTGTAACACTTTTTACTAATTTAGTTACTTCATCAAAAGCTAATGTCGAATTTAATGAAGCAAAATCAGTATTGATTGGTCCTTGATGAGTTCTACGGAAATAATTTGTTCCTTTACTTCCAATTGAGTAAACATAATCTTCATCTTTAATTTGTTGACTAATTTCTTTAAAGACATTGGCATTATATCCACCACATAATCCTAAACTTGAAGAAATAACAATATAAACATCTTTATCTACTTTATTTTCAGCGAGATAGGCAGAATCTTTTAACCCTTTATTAGAAGCTAAAATTTCTGCACATGTTTGTCTAACACCTTGATAATAAGGTTTTAATTCATCAAGTTGATTTCTTGTTTTACGAAGTTTAGATGTCGCAACTAATTCCATTGCTTTTGTAATCTTTTTAGTAGATTCAACGGATTTAATACGACGCTTAATTTCTTGCATTGATCCAGGCATTAGTTAGCCCCTTGAGTTTTTAAGAATTGATCAACATAAGCGCCTGTTGCTTCTTTCATCTTCGCTTCTAATTCATTTGAAATCACTTTTTGAGTTTCTATTTCAGTAATAAATTCAGGATGAGACATTTGAATATTTTCTACTAAGCCATCCATAAATTCTTTTACTTTTTCTACAGCTATTTGTTTTGTATAACCATATTTTAATGCAAATAAAGTAATGACTTGTGTTGGCACACTACGTGGTGAGTATTGTGCTTGTTTTAATACTTCACGTACTTTTGCCCCATGATCCAATGTTGCTTTAGTAGCAGCATCTAAGTCAGAACCAAATTGTGCGAAAGCTTGCATTTCTGCATATTGAGCAAGTTCAAGTTTTAATGAACCAGATACTTGTTTCATCGCTTTAATTTGTGCAGTAGAACCTACACGTGATACAGATAATCCTGTATCTACAGCTGGTCTAAATCCAGAGTTGAACAATTCTTGTTGTAAGAAGATTTGTCCATCAGTAATTGAAATAACGTTTGTTGGAATATATGCTGAAATATCCCCAGCTTGTGTTTCAATGATTGGTAAAGCAGTAATTGATCCTCCACCATTTTCTTCATTTAAACGGCAAGCACGTTCAAGTAATCTTGAATGTAAATAGAAGACATCCCCTGGATAAGCTTCACGTCCTGGTGGTCTTTTTAATAATAACGACATTGTACGATAAGCTACCGCATGTTTAGATAAATCATCATAAACAATTAAAACATCTTTTCCTTCATCTAACCAATGTTCAGCAATTGCACATCCAGCATATGGTGCAATATATTGAATTGGTGCAAGTTCACTCGCTCCGGCAGAAACAACACATGTATAATCCATTGCTCCACCTTGACGTAATTTTTCAACAACTTGTGCAACTGTTGAGTTCTTTTGTCCAATAGCAACATAAACACAATAAATGTTTTGTCCTTTTTGGTTTAAAATTGTATCAATAGCAATTGCAGTTTTACCTGTTTGACGGTCACCGATAATTAACTCACGTTGACCTCTACCGATAGGAATGATTGCATCAATTGATGTGATCCCTGTTTGTAAAGGTTGATCAACTGATTTTCTTGTCATTACCCCACTAGCAACACGTTCGATTGGTTTAGTTTTACCAGTATTGATTTCACCTTGACCATCGATTGCTTGTCCTAATGGATTAACAACTCTTCCTAACATTTCATCCCCAACAGGGACTTCAATAATTCTTCCAGTACGTTTAACTTCGTCTCCTTCTTTAATCGTACTTTCAGATCCAAGTAGTACGGCTCCTACACTATCTTCATCTAAGTTCATGACCATTCCATAAACATCATTTGGGAAAAGTAATAATTCACCTAACATTGCGTTATCCAAACCATGAATTACACTTACACCATCACCAACAGTCATAACTGTTCCGACATCTTTTTGTTCAATGATATCGTCATAATGCTTAATTTGTTCTTTAATTAAAGCACTAATTTCATTTGGTCTAAGCCCCACTATTTCCACCTACTTTCTTAATAGTTCTTTTTTAAGCATTTCTACTTTATTTTTGATTGTTCCATCATAAATACGATTAGATATTTGAACTTTAATACCACCTAATAATGATGGATCAATAGATACTTTTAAAGTAACCTTTTTATTTTCTCTTTGACTGATTGCTTTTTCTATATCTTGAATTTGTTGATCAGTTAATTCATAAGGTGTATAGATTGTACCTTCTTCTATACCTAAATATTGATTTGATAAATTAATATAAGATTTAACAATATCATCAATATAACGAATTCTTCTTGATTGCACTAATAGTTTTAAGAAATTTAAAACATATTGATCAACATTCCCTTTAAATGATTGATCCAATAATTGAACCTTTTTATCATTTCCAATAAGAACGTGATTAAAGAATTGAACAATTTGAGGATCACTATCAAGAACCTCTCCAACTAATTTGATGTCATCAAGATATTGAGTGACTTTATTTTCTTCTTTCGCTAAATCAAATAAAGATTCAGCATATCTATCGCCAACAACACTCATTAGTTAACCACATCATCAACAAATTCTTCTACTAAGCCTTTGTTGATTTCTTCATTCATTTCTTTGTTCATGACTTTAGTTGCAACCTCAATAGCAACATCCACAATTTCTTGTTTCATATCTGCTTGAGCTTGTTTCTTTTCTGTTTCAATTTCTTTTTGTGCTTGTTCAATTTTAGCTCTTGCTTCTTCGTTTGCTTGGTCAATAATTTGTTGTTTCACTTTTTGACCATCATCTTTTGCTTGATCAAGAATTTCACGATATTTACTAGCTGCTTCACGTGCTTCTTTTTCAGCAGTTTGTAAATGAGCAGAAGCTTTTTCGTTCATTTCTTTTGCATCATTAATAGTAGATTCTATGTAATCTGCTCTTTTAGCAAAATATTCCATGACATTTTTCCATAAAAACTTCTTAAAAATAAGTAACAAAACTCCTGTAGATAATAATTGAACAATCAGTGTTGTAAGATTAGGGAATAATTTTCCTGCTATATCTGGCATCTTTATTCCTCCTTTGTCAGATTTTCAATTATTAATATACGAATAATAAGATTAAAGAAACTAATAAACCATAGATGGCAACTGTTTCTGATAAGGCAATCCCTAAGATCATCATAGTACGGATTTTACCTTCAGCTTCTGGGTTTCTACCAACAGCTTCTACGGCTTTACTAGCAGCAATCCCTTCACCAATCCCTGTTCCTAAACCTGCACATACAGCAAGACCTGCTGCAATAGCAATTAAACCTTTTACCATAATTTTTTTCCTCCTAAAAAATAGTTCATTTTTCATTTATATCTTAACTAGCAAGCTAGTAAAGAACTTAATCTGGATTTTCCATCATTATCAAGATAGATGATAATGTAACAAATACCAATGTTTGAATGCATCCTGCAAAGACATCAAAATAACAATGTAACCAAGGAGCAATCACTGGTCCTAAAAAGTTAAAGTTGATCAATAACCCTGAAATATAACCTGTTAATTGATAAACTAAATACATAAGGATCGATCCACTTAAAATATTCCCAAATAAACGCATTGATAACGAAATCAATGGCGAAAGAATACTTAATAAGTTTGTTGGTGGCCATACAGCACCCCAAATGTAGGATAATAATCCTTGTTTTTTGATTGCATTAAACTGAATTAAACAGAATGTAATTGTTGTTAATGCAAGAGTAATAGAATAATTTGAAGTTGGTGCTTCAAATCCTAATAATCCACTTAAGTTGGCAATGATCAAATATGCAAAGAGCATTGCAAAGTATGGATAATAGTTCTTTTCAAATTTCTTTGGCATGATACTTTTTAAATAGTCGTAAATCATTTTAACACCTGTTTCAACAACTAAAACAACACCTTTAGGTCTTGCTGTTGGATCAGCAGCTGCAAATTTCTTTCCGGCATAAATAAAGAAGATAGCCATCACCACCATAATAATCAATGAAAAGATTAATTCTACTTGTAAAGAATCTAAGAAGTTACTCACCCTTTCACCCCCTTCATTTGATAACTTACAATATATATGGTTATTTTAATGACCATATATCCAAAAAGAACACCGATAAGATTAAACCATTTTGGAATAAAAATAGCAATTAAAAAACCAATCGCATAAATTGCAAGTTTGATGATATTTAATAAGATAATTAAACTTGTGGATTTTTTTAAGTTTAATATCATATCAGACGTGATAATGATAACATAAAAAATTGCAAGATTAAATAAATATCCAAGCAAAAAACCTAGCGGATAACTGATAGATTTCATCACTAAACCAACAATTGAAAAAATGATAAAACCTATTAAAAAAATAAAAAATGATTTCTTAAAAACTAACTTTTCATTCATGATTTTCCACCTTTTAATAATGTTCTCATCACTTCTATAAACGCTAAAACAAGAAATACTAGCGTCATAAGAGGTCTAGTCAGTAATATACTATCCAAATATAAACCCAATATGACGCCAGCTATTAAAGTTCCAAATATTTTTCCTGATAACGTCAATGCATAAAGCAAATCTTTAAAAAGTTTCTCTTTATTATTCATTTGTTCCAAACAAACGATCTCCGGCATCTCCAAGTCCAGGAACAATATAACCATGCTCATTTAATTTTTCATCTAATGCTGCAAGTGTAATATCAACATCAGGATGTGCTTCTTGAATCGCTTTAACTCCTTCTGGTGCCCCTACTAAACAAACAAGCTTAATTTTTTTAGCTCCTCTTTGTTTAATATTTTCAATTGCCATATTAGCACTTCCACCAGTTGCTAGCATTGGATCTAAAACAATGACTAAAGCATCTTCTAGACCTTTTGGAAATTTAGCATAATATTCACGTGGAATTAAAGTTTCTTCATCTCTTTCCATTCCAATATGTCCAACTTTAGCTGTTGGAATAATATCTCTAAAACCATCAACTAAACCAATTCCTGCACGTAAAATAGGTGCTAAGATAATTTGTTGATCCATTTCTTTTCCCACCATTGGACAAACAGGTGTTTCAATTGCTTTATCTTTTAATGAAACATTGCGTGTTACTTCAAATGCCATAAGTTTAGCAATTTCATCTAAATTTTGTTTAAAGATATAAGTTGAAGTATTTTTATCACGCATAATTGTTAATTTATGCTTAATTAAAGCATGATCTAATATTGTTACTGACATAATTGCCTCCTAGATATATTTAATATTTGAATACATTGTGACCTTTTCAGTAAGTTTAGCTACTCGTTTTAAACATTCTTCTTTAATTTCATCAGTTTCTTCATTTTTTAAACGATACGCAATAATTCTAGCAACTTCTTCAAAGTCTTCTTCTTTGAATCCTTTTGTTGTCATTGCTGGTGTTCCAATACGAATTCCTGAAGCTTTGAATGGTTTTTCTGTATCAAAAGGAATTGCATTTTTATTAGCTGTAATATTGATTTCATCAAGTAAACGTTGTGCTTTTTTACCAGAAATACCACAACTTGCTTTAACATCAACAAGTAATAAGTGGTTATCTGTTCCTCCAGCAACCAATCTGAACCCTTCTTCTTTAAAGACTTTTTCCATTGCTTTAGCATTTTTGATAATTTGTTTTGCATAGTCTTTAAATTCTGGTTGTTGTACTTCATAGAAACATTGTGCTTTAGCAGCGATAATATGCATTAATGGTCCACCTTGCATACCTGGGAAAACTGCACGATCAATATCTGCAGCAAATTCTTTTTTACACATGATGACACCACCACGAGGCCCTCTTAATGTTTTATGTGTTGTTGTTGTCACAATGTCAGCATATGGAAATGGTGATGGATGAACGCCAGCAGCTACAAGTCCAGCGATATGAGCCATATCTACCATAAATAATGCGCCATTATCATGAGCAACTTTAGCCATAAATTCAAAATCAATAATTCTACTATAAGCACTTGCTCCAGCAACAACTAATTTTGGTTTAATTTCTTCTACTTGTTTTTTATAAGCTTCATAATCAATTGTTTCTGTTTCTTTTGAAACACCATAGCTATAAAATTCATAGTTAATTCCTGAAAAGTTCAATGGATGTCCATGTGTTAAATGTCCTCCATCAGCAAGTGACATACCTAACACTTTATCTCCATGTTGTAATAAAGCTAAATAAACTGCAGTATTAGCTTGTGCCCCACTATGTGGTTGAACATTGGCATGTTCTGCCCCATAGATTTCACAAATTCTTTGTCTTGCAAGTTCTTCAACTTCATCAACAAATTGACATCCCCCATAATATCTTTTTGCTGGATATCCTTCAGCATATTTATTTGTAAGAACTGATCCAGCTAATTGTAATACTTCTTCAGAAACAAAGTTTTCTGAAGCAATCAATTCAATGTTATTTCTTTGTCTATTTAATTCTCTTTCAACACTTTCAAATAATTGTGTATCTTTCATAATTTTATTACTCCTTTTCTAAAGCCATCATTTTTTGAATTCTTGCATCATGTCTTCCGCCTTCATATTCGCTTTCAAGCCATGCATGTAAGATTTCTAAAGCTAAGCCTTCCCCTATAACACGTTGCCCCATTGCTAACATGTTTGAATCATTATGTTGACGTGTTGCTTTTGCACTAAATACGTCATGACATAACGAACAACGAATTCCGTTTACTTTATTGGCAGTAATACTTACACCAATTCCAGTTCCACATACGACAACCCCCTTGTCGCACGTTCCATCAGCAACTGCTTTTGCTGCTTTAGAAGCATAATCTGGGTAATCACAGCTTTCTTCTGTGTATGTACCAAAATCTACAACTTCATAACCATTTTTTTCTAAATCTTCTTTTAATACATTTTTTAATCTGAGACCACCATGGTCACATGCCATTGCAATTTTCACTTCAATACCTCCCTGATTTTTTCTTCACTAATACAACCTTGACGTAATATTGTTACATCATCATCAATTTTTACCACCGTACTTGCTAGAGTATTTTGACATTTTCCTTTGACGATCATCTTTAGTTTCCCATTAAATTCATGATACACATCTAAATCATTTAAAAGTGTCTCTTGACCTGAAATATTAGCACTTGTTACTAACATTGGTCCTACTCTTTTCAATAATTCTAATACAAATGGATCATCAGGTATTCGTATACCTATTGTTTCTAATCCAGCTGTAAAATCATCCGATAAAATTGATTTCTTTTTTAAAACAAGGGTTATCATTCCCGGCATAAATTCATCAATCAATTTTTGAGCATTCGCACTTACATAAGCATATTTTTCTATATCTCGAGGATCATAAATCATCAAAGATACTGCTTTACTATGACTTCTATGTTTAATTTCATAGATTTTCTCAAGTGCCGAAAGATTTCCAAATTTCACACCTAAACCAAAAACAGTCTCGGTAGGAAAAGCCACAACCTCATCTTGCTTTAATAATTCAACAACCTCGTTTATGTTCTTTTTTTCTACCAAAACTGTTTCCATGATTCCACCTCATTTTGTGATATTATACTATTTTATCAATTAAAATGATACCCTTATCCCTTGATATTTATCTCTTTCAATAGAATATTTATCATCATAACAAACAATTTTCCCACTATTTCTCTTATTTTCCCTGAATAAACAAAAAACATTTTCCATCATATAAAATAACAATGAAATCTCTATACAAATAAATTTAAAAAAAGAAATTCACTACCGACACACATTAAACGAGAACCTGAGCAAATATTAAAAAACACATCTATTTGTTCTCAGTTTAATAAATAGAGATTTTACTTGTGTTTAGAAAGGAGGCATTTTAAAAACAACTCTGTTAATCGGAGTTGTTTTTAAGTCTATATCTTCTATTTGTATTTGTACCAATAGCTTCGAGTGAATCCATTTGCGAAAGAATCTTTCTAGTTCTAGCAGGGCTAAGTTCTAAATATTTAGCAATTTCATTTGTTTTCGATTCTCCATTTTCTTGTAAATATTTTTCTATTTTCAACATATTTATTCTTGTTTTATTCCCAATTTTATTTTCTTCGCTTGTTTTCTTCGATTGTTTTCTTCGATTGTTTTCTTCGCTTGTTTTCTTCGCCGGTTTTTCTTTACCGATCTTATTTATAAATTCAAGCGTTAAAGTTGTTCTATCAGGGTCAAACTTTTCCTCAATAACAGGTTCTTTCCATCCTTGATCATTCCAGGTATCAAAAATATTTGGAACACCACTTCCAGAACGTTCTCCAATATTTATTAAATTAAACATTTTCATAAGTGTTTTATTTCGAGGATCAGATTCTCCACCTCTTCTCATTTGTTCCTTACCAGTTCTAATATATCCAGGGTTTTCAAAAACAATTCTATCTTGATCTTTTTTTATAACAACACCTCTTGTGCCATAATAATCCGCATTAATCAAACAATTAGCTAACGCTTCTCGAAGAGCTTTATGAACAGGAGTATCATCTATACGATCTCCACCTTTCATCAAAAAAGGAACCTTTACATCTTTAATAATTTTATTATAAACTCTAAAATAAAAGTCACAAATATTTCCAGACCACTCTCCTGAACTTGATTGTAAACGATCCGTCCAACGTATTGTTGGATCTAATACTTCTCTATAATCTAAAAAATAATCCGGAAAATGACGTACAATGTTGTATTCATCGCCAAACATCAGCATTCCTGCTGCTGTAGGATGCAATTGATGATCTTCTTTTGAAATGGCCGCTGCACCAATACTTCTTAAATATTCATCATTATTTAATCTTTCAAAAGGATGTCCTGCTTTTAATACTTGATGTCTATTTCTATACCCTTGTATTGTTTCATAGTTCAAATCCTTCAAAGGAACATCATCTAATACTTCCATGTCCATTGTTTTTTCTGCTTGGTCACGTAACATCGTTTTAACTTGCAAACGTGTACAATGATAATCACCATCATGATTTCTTCTATATGTTCCATTAAATAAGTTATTATTAATGTAAACTGGCTTTTCTTCTCTTCTAGCCATTGGAACACAAATAACAACAATTCTATCATCTTTTTCTTTATAAACAGTTACGTCATCATCTTTTAGTAAATTAATATTTACTTTTTGTCTATTATTAACATCATTCCAAAATTGTTTTATAAGTTTTTGACAATTTTCATCATTTAATCCAGAAGTTGACCAAGATCCATCTTTATTTTCTATAACACCTAAAATTATAACACCACCATAACCATTCGCAAAAGCAGAATACGTTTCCCAAACTGAGTTTGGTAACCCATTTTTAGCACTTTTTACTTCTCTGCGATTATCTTCTTTATAAGAATTAAATTCACTTAAATCAAATAGTTTTTCCAAATTAGTACTCCTTTCTTTTTAGTTTTATCATACATAATATATGTTCATATATTGTATAGATTATACTATTTTTATATTAAAAATACAGCTTGATTTTTTACATATAAATAAAAAAATCCAACTACTTTAGTTGGACTCTATTAGTTATATTTAAATAACCTAATTAAAAACTTTATATAAGTATCTTTATGATACAAATAAGTGCAATGACAACAACCATAAACCTAAAAGTATCCATTTCAATAATCATGCTTACTTTTTTAGGAATGCTTTTAACGATTCTTATATTACGAAATGAATCAATCATTTCATTTGTCATATCCATTAACCCTTTTGCACAATAAGGAATCAATAAAACAAAATATGTAATTGTATATTGTGATTTAGCTTCCCAAAATAAATGAAAAATAAATCCTCCAATAAAAATTGTTGGTAACAATAATCGATGTAACTTCATATGTCTACCTGTAAAATAAATATAAGCAAGAGTTCCTAGTAAAATAAGCGTTTCATAAACATTATATATTTGATACCACAATTCACTTTGAATATAAAAACTACTATGCCTTGTTACCCATGTCCCTTGAAAATCAGGATTACACCATTGCGAAACTGTTTTTCTATACAGAAAATCAAAGAAATCACTTGGATGTGTTAAATAATTTATTAATGTATTTTTTAAATCATTTTTTACTTGTGTATTAGCAACCTCATAATCACCATTATTATTTTCATAGACACTCCAGTTATATCCATTGAACCATCCTGGAGCTACATCACTATCTTGTAAACCCATTTCTACATAAGCAATCATTGGTATTCCTTTACCAAGTTCAATTCCTGTTATATTTTTAATAATTGTATTAGGAATCATCGAAGATGCAAAATAGGCAGGTACAAATAAAATTAATAAAATAATAGATGTATATTTTTTATTTAAAATAATATCAAATAAAATGAAAATAACCATTGCTACAAAGACAATCATATAATTTGATTTAAACATCATCGCAAAGATAATTGAGATAATAGATAATAAAATATATTTGATTTTACCTGTTTCAAAATATTGATATCCTGCTAGAATTGCTAGTAATGAAAAAGCATGTCCAAAGATATTTCCATAAACAAAGGCTATATAAAATGTTAAAGGAAAAAATATAAAGAGTAAAATCAATGTCCAATTTTTTAATTCATCATTATGAAAACTGATTTGTGATATTTTACATAAACAATAATAACTAATTAATAAACCAATAATATTAAGTACTTGAAAAGCTTGATAGTTATTTTCTCCAAATATAAATGACAAATAATAAAGAATAACAACAATTCCTGCTTGATTAGAACATTTTCCAACATAACCCATTGGTGTAAAATAACTATAATTTCCACTTTTTAATCCTGCAGCTGCTTCTAAGATATTCGCTTGATCAGCAACCGGTACAAAATCAAACTTAAAAATCATAAATACACCAACAATCAATAATATCAAACTCAAGATAATAAATATTCTACTAAAATAATAAGTATCTTGAGTTCTATAATGTTTTCTAACAAAATAAACAAAAAACACAATAACAATAAACCATCCTAATAAATAAAATGGTCTATCTGCTACAATTGTCGTATGTTCATCCCAACTTAAATAAGCGTTATTAAATAAACTTAAAAATGTAAGTAATAATGTTATAACTGCAAAGAAGCCTAATACTACATTCTTACCCAATTTCTTTAATTTTGAATCAAACACATCATCACCTACTTAAATTATTTTATCACCAAAACAAACGACTACATAACTTATATAACATATAATAAATAATAAAATATAAATGATGATCATCGCTAATTCACTATATTTCATCTTTATTTTATATTTATCTTCAATAAGTTTACTCAAATACTCATAACCAACACTCATAAATAAAGCTATTGGAATCAAAATAGACATAACATATCTTCCTTGTGGTTGATAATCTATAGAATAAGAATACTTTATAGATAGAATAAAAGGAATAAGTATACATAAAATAAGACTTATCACAAAATAATTTTCAAATTTAAATCTTAATTGACACTTTCTTTTTAACGCTATTACCATCATGATGATTCCCAAAAGAATAATCATTAAATATAAATAAAAACGTTTTCCACTAATAATATTTTGCATATATCCAGTAGCACAAATAAAGCTTTTTATTGTTGTCATCAACCAATCAGTACCAAAGATCATCGAAAATAAACTTATTCCTTGATTTTGGTAAGTACTTCTTTGTGAAAGTTGATAGCCTTGCTTAGCATATTTTTCACCACATGCATACATTGAATTCATTCCTAAAAAATCACCATTATGAATCATTGCATTTCTTATAAAGAACCATCCTGCTACGATAAAAGCAAAAATAGCTATTAACATACCTTTCTTTAAGAAAGTTTTCAAATCAATTTTCTTTTTATAACAACTTACAAAATAAATAATAATACTACATAATATAAAACCATACGCATTATAATAAGTTAATGCACATAAGCCTATAGAAATCCCTAAGAAAATACACCACTTATAATGCCAATTTGTTTTAATTCCTTTAATCCATCCATATACAATTAAAGCTGTTGTAAAAATTGAAAAAGAATCATTATTTAAATAAAGCGATAAATACATAAATTGTGGTAATAAAGAAACAAAAATAGAAAATAAATATATAGTTAATCGATGATTAAAGATTTCTTCACCTATTTTACAACATACAAAAAATGTTAAAGCTCCTGCAAATACACTCGTTAATCTTGCTGCTATTAATAAATGTACTGTATTCGTTGTAAAAATTGATGCTATTTTCATAAAGAAAACACTTATCAATGAAGGAAGATATGGTGTAAAACCATATGAAAATCCCCATATTGCATTTAATATTTCTTTTTCATTTCCTTGTGGTAAATAGGAATGATGATAAATAAATAATGGTATATCATATCTCATATATTCATCGGGTGCTACATTCATACATAGTTTTGTTGAACAATAAAATAAAAATAGAAATAGAACAATTGTTCCTAAAATATAATTTTTATTTTGATTAATACATTGTTTTAGTTTTTTCATTAAATCTATCCTTTACACTATTAAATTATATGACTATATAAAAATAGCTGCTTATAAAAAGCAGATATTTTTATTATTTACTTGGATATTCAATACTGAATCCTCTAAATATTCCATTTCTATTTTCATTACAGCAATCAAACATATATTTGTATCCTGCATCATCTGTATAATGGAATCTACCATCAGTTTCTTGAGATGGTTCACCTAACATTCTTTTAACTTGAGCATATTTTACTTTATTATCTAATGCTAAAGTTCCTTCACTTGTTTCAACTTCAACACCTTT
The DNA here is from genome assembly GCF_047023275.1 of Faecalibacillus sp. NCBI lineage: Bacteria > Bacillati > Bacillota > Erysipelotrichia > Erysipelotrichales > Coprobacillaceae > Faecalibacillus > Faecalibacillus sp. The sequence continues at coordinate 17,320 of NZ_JBKYAR010000001.1, forward strand.
AGCTGCTTTATCATATTCTTCTTCAGCATAAACATCATATTTTACTTCAATAAATGTAACAGATGCTTCAGCTACACTAATTGTTTTTTTAGTAGGATTTTCATATCTTAAATAGAAACGAGCAACATCTCCACTATCTAATTCAACGCTTAAATAAGCTGCCATTGATGAAATACCTTCAGCATCTAAATCAACATCTTCTACTTTTTCATCTGTATCATTTAAAGTAACTTTTCCTACTTGAGATAAGTAATTAGCATATTCACCAACTGTTTCAGGAATAGCTATTTTTTTACCATCAATTGTAAAATATTTGATTAAACCATCAAACTCTTGAAAATCACTAACATCTTTGACTTTAATACTGCTTGATGTAGTAGATTTACTAGAATCCTTATCACTTGATTTACTACATCCTACTAATGACATTGATAAAACAAATGCCATTAATACAGCTGTTATTTTCTTTATCATAATTGTTCCTCCACGAAATTCTTCATTTCTTTTCTTTATTACTATATAACAATTTACAATTATCTACAAATCTTTTTTTCTTAAGAATAAATTTTCATAGTCAGATACAATTTTATCCCAACTATAGGCTGTTTTTATTCTTTCTTTAGCAGCTTTACCTAAAGTATTAATATACTCTTGATCAAATGTTTCTACATGTTCTATTAAATTCTTTAAATTTCCTTTTTCTTTACCCCAATAAATACTTGAATCTAAACCTACTTCTTGGTTAAAACCAACATTTAATAAAAGATTTAATTTTGTAGAACCTAATGCTTCTAATAAAGATGGATTTGTTCCACCTACTTCATGGCCATGTAAATAAGCAAAAGCATTTTTTCTAACACTTTTTAATAAAGCATCATCATAAATAGTACCTACGAATTTAATTCTTGTATCATTTTCAAAATGATATTTATTATTTAAAATATGATACAATTTATTATCTTGATATCCTGTAACAATCACTAAATCCTTTTTAGTATGTGAACTCATGAATTCACGAATCATTGTTTCATAATTGTTTTCAGGAACAAAACGTCCAACAATTAAATAATATTCTTTTTTTGAAACTTCATGTTCTTTGGCCCATACTGTAAATTTTTCATCATCACTGTTATCAACGACATCTGCTCCATAAGCAATAAAAGTTGTTTGAGGATGATATTTTTTATAATCTTCTTGAATATATTTTTCAATACTTTGTGAATCACAAACAACATAGTCTGCATTTTTAATCATCAATCTTTCAGATAATTTCCAATATTGTCTAATAAACCAATTCCATTTAGCTCTTTTAAATTCATGACCATCTGGATTAACAAAAACTTGAATATTCTTTGAATGAAACATTTTAACATATTTCTTTAAAAATGGACCAATACGACAAGCTAAAATATAAACAATAGCATCTTCAATTTGATGTTCATCAACATATTGATAAACAGCTTTTAAAGCAGCTATATCATAATAAACAGCTTTTGCTGGACCAATAGCAGGTACTTGTACCTTAAAACATCTTGCTTGATTATGTTCAAATTCTTCTTCATGATCAGACATACAAGCAACATGATATTTAATATCTTCACTTACTTTATATTTTGTTAAATATTCTACAAAAGTTTCAAAACCCCCATAATTAGCAGGTATTCCTTTACTCCCTATAATAAACACATTTTTCATATTTTACATACCTTTCCATAATAATTGATAGATCGTATTATATAAAAATAAATCTATATTTTTTATTGATGGAACTAATTTCCCTTGTTTTTTCATATTATATTTATATGTAATAGTTCTTTTCAATAAATCAACATTGACATTATGACAATATTCTTTTAATAAATCAACCATTTCCATGTTAGACTTATGCACTTGATCAATACTTCCAGAAACATTTTCACCTGTATATTTATGCGTATACAAAACATCATGATTCACATTGAATTGGCATTTATTTTCTATCATCAATAGCCATAAGAAGTAATCATCTGCTGAATTAACAGACATAATATTCTTTGTCCAATATTCTGGTATACTTGTTTTTTTAATCAAACAATGTCCTGGTGAAACAATTAGATCTCTTACTTTAATAAATCCTATTTGCTTCTTTAAATAATCTTGAGATCTTTTATTTTTATAAATCAAACATTTCCCATTTTCTGATTCCATAATTCCATTAGCAATACATAAATCAGCTTCTCCAATATGTTCTAATTGACTTTTAATAAAATTATCACTAATTTCATCATCTTGATCTAAAAATAAAATGTATTTTCCTAAAGCTTTTTTTAAACCGTTGATTCTTGTTTGGTGAATTCCTTGATTCATTTCATTATTAATAATTCTAATTGGAAAATCATGTTGACTACCTACAATAATTTCTTCATCAGGATAATCATTAACAAAAATAACTTCTATCTCTTTTTGACTTAATTTATAATTCATCTCTATTTTATTTAATAAAGATTCTATATATCCATTTCCCTTATAAATAGGAATAATAATTGATACATCCATACTTTCACATCCTATATTTCATTAAAAATATCCACTAAACTTTGAGAAATATCATTTACATCATATTCCTTTGCTGTTTGATAAGCATTTATTTTAATAGCATTGATTTGAACTTTATTCATTAATAAAACATCTTTAATCTTTCGACTTAAATCTTCACCATCTTTTGGTTTAAAGAAAAAACCATTTTCTTGATCTTTAACATAACTTGTGGGTCCTGCCATATTTGAAGCAATCACAACACACCCACAAGCCATAGCTTCTAATCCTACCAATCCTAAACTATCACTTTTACGATAAGTTGGAAAACAAAAAATATCAATAGCTGAATAGAATAAAGCCAATTCTTTTTGAGTTTGCATTGGATATTTTTTAATTACATTTTCTAAATGATATTCTTTGATAAGTTCTTCTGCTTTTTCTTCATCTTCACCAACACCTACCATTACAATTTGATATTGGTCTACATTTTCTAATAAACTGATAGCTTTTAAAAAGATTTCCCAACCTTTTCTTTTTTCATATCTTCCAATATAACCTATACATTTTTTATTTGTATCTAACTGTAATTTTTCTTTAGCATGATTTATTTCTTTAAAAATCTCAAAGTTAATACCTCCAGAAGGAAAGATTTTAATCATTGATTCTTTTAATCCATAATCTTCTTTCATTACTTTTTGATAATAACTAGAAGGAACAATGCAAATATCTACTAATGGTAAAGTAGATTTAACTAAAGGTATAAATTTTTCATCATGTTGATCTTCTGGAACAACATCATTTCCATGAACGTTAACAACAACTTTTATACTAGGTTTTAACTTTTTAATGATTTTAATTAATAAAGCACAATGAGAAATATAATGAGCATATAAATAATCATAATGATGAAACAAACATAAAAAGATACTTTTTAAATAAAAACCTATATACCCACCTAATTTCCCCAATTTACTATCTTTTTTCTTTAATGCTGATACATCTACTTGATAGCCATTATTTTCTAAAATACGGGCTGTATTTTGAACAAATACACCATAATGTTTATATTTTTTTGATGGATACATATTTGATATTAATAATATTTTTTTCATACACTCACCTATTTAATAATATTCACTAAATCTCCTAAAAAAGTTTTAATTCTTCCAAATCCTTTATATTTTCCTTTTAAAAAGTAAATAATTAAAGAAATTATTTTTTTATTTTCCATCATTGAAACTCTTTGAGTTAAATAGTTTTTATAATTGAAACAATATCTTTTTTGTTCTCTATTTAACTCTAATTCTAATGCAAAATTCACATTTTCTATTTGTGCCTTTGTTTGTTCAATACGTTCATTTACTCTTTGTTTCTTTTCATTTATAATATTACCTTCAACAATATTATCCATTCCAATTGTATTATTATTATGTATTCTATAATCCATAAGTGGTATATCTAAATAAAAACATCCATTTTTAACTGCAGATACAATATTCAATTCCCAATCATGAGGTAACTTTCCTGATGTTACTTTTAAATAGTTTTCTTTAATTTCTTTTTTTATTGCCATACAGCATCCTTGAGAAAAATTCATTTCTAATAAACTCTTTAAATCTATTTCTGTTAATTCTTCTGTTACTTCTTTAAAAAGTAAATTATTATTTGAACGTCCTTTAATTTTATTTACTTCAAAACATTTTCCATCTTGATCCATAAAATTAAAACTTGATGCAAGTGATAAAATATGAGGATTCTTCATCTTTTCAACCATCACTTCAATTTTATTTAAATGCCAACGATCATCTTGATCACTTAAAAAAATGATATCTCCATCTACTATTTCTAATCCTTTTTTAAAGTTCTTACGATATCCTAAATTATTTTCATTTTTTATAAGTTTCCAATTAATAAGTTTATAACCATCAATATATTGATGAATAAGTTCATAACTATTATCTGTAGAAACATCATCTAATAAAATAACTTCATCTATTGGATATGTTTGTTTTCTAATAGAATCCAATTGTTCAATTAAATACTTTTCGCCATTATAAACAGCCATTACTAATGATACTTTCATAATTACTACCTTTCTTTTGTTAGAAATAGTATAACATAAACAACTCCCCATGTTATAGTGATGGCAAAAACTTTATTTTAAAAAAACTAGTACTTTTTAAAGTACTAGTCGTAGCTTAATATTCAATTTCTTTTAAATATCTACTTAATGCATCTTGCCATGTAGGAAGTGGTTTAAAACCATTTTCTACAAGTTTAGATTTATCTAATCTACTATTAAATGGTCTGGCAGCTTTAGATAATCCATATTCTTCAGTTGTTACTGGTAAAACTTCTGTAGTATACCCTGCTTGTTTAAAGATTTCTACTGTAAAATCATACCATGAAATATATCCACCTTCATTAGTAGCATGATAATAACCATATTTATCACTTTCAGCCATATCCACTAATAATCTTGCAAGATCAAATGTATATGTTGGTGTACCAATTTGATCATTAACCACTTTAACTTGTGGATATTTCTTTCCAACATTTAACATTGTTTTAATAAAGTTTTTACCATTAACACCAAATACCCAAGCAATACGAACAATAAAATATTTATCTAAATTTGAAGAAACAGCAAGTTCACCTTCTAATTTAGTTTGTCCATAAACATTCAACGGTTTATAATCTTTACAATCTGGATCCCATGGTGTTTCACCTTGTCCATTAAATACATAATCAGTAGAAATATAAATCATTTTACAATCTAATTTTTTACATACTAAAGCAATATTTTCTGTTCCTTTAGCGTTAACCGCTCTTACTTTTTCTACTTTATCATCATCTTCTGCTAAATCAACAGCAGTCCATGCTGCACAATGAACAACAACATCAGGATTAATTTCAGTAATAACTTTTTCTACAGCATCATTATTAGTGATATCTAATTGAACATATTTTTCAAAATGTTCATTACTTTCAGTAATATCACTTCCAATAGCTTCATATCCTCTTTGTTTTAATTCATTCATAACGTCATAGCCTAATTGACCATTAACACCTGTTACTAATACTTTCATTGATTTACCTCCAATTTGCATACTCATTATAGCATATTCTTGAATTAACACCTATAAATGTTCTTATAAAAGAATTATCATTTTTTATTTTCTATATTTGTATCCTTTACAATATAAACAGGTCTTTTCTTTGTTTCTAAATATGTTTTAGATAAATATTGTCCTAATATTCCTGTACAAAATATTTGTATTCCACCTATTAAAGTAATAATACAAACAAGTGATGGCCAGCCACTTGTAGGATCATTAAAAATAAGGGTTCTTATAATAATGAAAATAATAAAGATGAAAGCTACAAATAACATCAACATGCCTAATAGTGAAGCAATCGCTAATGGTGCTGTTGAAAAAGCTACAATTCCTTCAATACTATATAATAATAACTTCCAAAATGACCACTTTGTTTCTCCAGCAACTCTTTCTACATTTTCAAATTCAATCCATTTAGTTTTAAATCCAACCCAACCAAATAAACCTTTACTAAAACGATTATATTCCTTTAATTCTAATAAAGCATTCACAAATTGTCTTGTCATCAAACGATAATCACGAGCTCCATCCATTAATTCAGTATCAGATATTTTATTCATAATTTTATAAAACATTCTAGCAAAAAAAGATCTAATTGGTGGTTCCCCTTTACGTGTCACTCTTCTTGTTGCAGCACTATCATAGCCTTCTTCTCTAATGGCTTTTAACATTTCAGGTAGTAATCTTGGGGGATCTTGTAAATCAGCATCCATTAAGCACACATAATCTCCTGTACTATTTTCAAAACCTGCATACATCGCCGCTTCTTTTCCAAAGTTTCTTGAAAAAGAAAGATATTTGACTCTTGAATCTTTTCTAGCAAGTTCCATCATGATTTCTAATGTTTTATCTTTTGAGCCATCATTTACAAATAATAGTTCAAAATCCACATCATTCATTTCATCCATAACTCTACTCATTTCTTGATAATAATAATGCAAAGCTTCTTCTTCATTATAACAAGGAACGATAACCGTAATCTTTTCCATTCTATTTAGCTCCTTTAAAAACAACCAACTTACTTAAAACATAATTTAATACAACGACAATCACATTAACAATCACTTTAGCGATAACATCATTAACAATATTAAAATAAACAAATAGCCACATCAGTACCATATCTAAAATTCCTGTAGCTAATCTAGAACTAAAGAAAGAAATTGCTTCTTTCAAAATATTTTGACTATTACTTTCAAAAACATATTTTCTATTTGTGATATAGGCAAATAAAACAGATAAAAACCATGCTAATGCATTAGAAATCAAATAATTAATATGTAAAAGTTCTGCACTTACAAAATACACAACAATATTAACAAGTGTTGTAAGAACGCCAAATACTAAATACATAATTATTTCTTTATATCTTATTAATAATTCTTTCATTTTCTTCTCCTAACAAAAAAGTGCTCTTTATGTCATGGACATACTAGCACTTTTTTATTTAGTATTCAATTTTATAATTCTTAATTTTTCTTATCTAAAACAAACGCCTTTTTCAAACTTAAATTTGGATTATAGAAACGATCACTATATAACATATAACCCCATTTATCTTTCATATAATCATGTTCTTGTACAAAACGGCGATATTTAGCACTATTTGTATCAACTGTATCATCACCTCTAGATTTAGATTCATAATGATAAAGTTCTACTTGATTTAAACAAATATTGTAATAACCTTGTTTTAATAATTTTAAGTTGAAATCAACATCATTAAATGCAACTTGTAACTCTTCTTCTAAACCATTGACTTCTAAATACTTTTCTTTAGAAACCATTAAACATGCTGCTGTAACAGCACTGTAATTAAATGGGACTGATAATCTTCCATAGAAACCAACATCTTCTCTAGGATTATCAATAAAGCAATGTTGAGCAATTCCCCCAATACCTAAAATAATACCAGCATGTTGAACTGTATTATCAGGATATAATAATTTAGCACCTACTGCACCAATATGTGGTTGCATTGCATAACCAACCATTACTTGTAACCAATGTGGTGTAATAATTTCAGTATCATTGTTTAATAAAACAATATATTCACCTTTAGCAGCTTGTACAGCTTGATTATTGATTTTAGAATAGTTAAATTCATAATTAGCATCAATAACTCTAAAGTTAGAATATTTATTTTGATATTTTTTAAATAAATCAAAAGTTTCTTTCTTTTCGCTATTGTTATTCATTAAAATAACTTCATAATTTTTATACGTTGTTTTTTCAAATAATGATTTTAAACATTGTTCTGTAATATCTGCATAATCTTTTGTTGGAATAATGATTGAAACCATTGGTTCTGTTTCATATTCATATCTTACTAAATAATAAGGCACTCTTGGATGAACAGTTACTTTAGCTTTAATTCCACGTCGTTTTAAAGCATCTTCTACTGCCATTCTTCCTTTTTCAACAGCATAACCTTTACTATCAATAGTAGCAGCAGTTGAACCCTCAATCATTCTCCAATGATATAAAATCTTTGGAATATGGTAAACACGTTCTGGTGTTGTTTTTTCTAAAAATCTTAAGAAAATATCATAATCTTGCGCCCCTTCATAACCTACTCTAAAACCACCGATTTCATCAACAATTGATTTTCTCATGATTTCAAAGTGACAAATATAGTTACTTCCAAGTAATGAATCAGGTGCATAATCTGATTTAAAATGAGGATCTCTTCTTAATCCTTTCATATCCATCTTATCTTCATCCGTGTAGATAAAATCTAATTCTTTATTTTTATTTAAAACAGCGACACATTCAGCTAATGCATTTCTAGCAAGTAAATCATCATTATCCATTAAACCAATAAATTCACCACTAGCAATATTTAAAGCATCATTTGTTGCTTTAGAAATATGTCCATTTTCTTTACGATGATGCACTTTGATTCTAGAATCTTTCTTTTCATATTCATTTAAAGTATCAATTGTTTCTTGTAAAGTTGAACAATCATTAGATAAACATATTTCAAAATTTTGATATGTTTGATTTAAAATAGAATCTAAGCATTCTGCTAAATATTTTCTTTCCACATTATAAACAGGAATACAAATCGAAATAAGTGGATTGTAATCAAATTGTGGATGTTCATCAAATGGCTTTTCATTTTCTTCTAACCATAAAAGATATTCTTTTTGATTTAAGAAATTATAAGCATCCAAAAATTTATTCTTATTCTTCTTATTTTCTTTAATACGTCTTTTACTTTGTTTTAATCTATTTGGAGTTAAAATAAAATGATATTCTTTCGCAATATATTTAACTTCTTTACCAATAGCATAAGTATTTACTTTTACTTTATTATTTGTTTCTTTTGTTTTTCTAGCTGTTTTTTGTAAAAGAGTTCTAATCTTTGATTTAATTCTCTTCATTAAAGTATTTTTTCTCGTACAAACAAGTTCTTTTTTACCATCATGTACTAAATAAACCTTTATTTTAGAATCATCTTTACTTAAAGATAATGTTAATTCATAGTTATCACTTGCTAGATCTGGCAAAAAGCGTACGTCTTTAACCTTTCCATCAACAGTAACTTCAAAAGAATAATCTTTTAAAGTACAGTTACCATACATAATAAATGTTGGATTAACAAGACCATGAACCTGTGCATCTCTGACGTTTATATAATCTAATGTCTTCATGTCTATCACCCCTTATATTTCTTCAGCAAATCCTTTTTCTAATTTTCTAAAGATAAACATACCTAATACAAAACAAATAAGAGCCATTACAACCATATAAATTACACTAGACATTGCTGGTAATGTATGATACATAAAACAATCACGATAGGCACTTACAATATGTGTAAAAGGATTTAAATAGAGCACCCAACGAATTGCTTCCGGGAATAATTCTACTGGATATAAAATAGGTGTTCCATAAAATAACATATTGATAACGAATTGAATAATATATTCTGTATCTTGAATATAAACATTAATTGCACTTAATCCTAAAACCATTCCTGCTGTAATAACAAATTGAACTAAGGCAATAAATGGTACTAATAAAATATGCCAACTTAAACCAAGTCCACCAAATACACAGAAAATAATGATAATAATACATGCTATAAAGAAATTAACCAAACCACTTAAAGTAGCTGATATTGGTAAAATTTCTCTAGGAAAGTATACTTTTTTAATAACCCCCGCATTGTTTTTAATACTTCCCATTCCAAGTCCCATAACTGTCGTAAAGAAGTTCCAAGGAATAACCCCACAAATTAGATATTGAAGATAATTATCAGTTTTAATTCTCATAATATAAGGGAAAACAATCGCATAAACTGCTACCATCAATAAAGGATTTAAAAATGACCATAACACTCCTAAAAAAGAGCCTTTATATTTACCTCTAATATCTTTTTTTACATTCGTCTTTAATAATTCACGATAGTCATATAAGTTTTTAAATAATTTCATTTTCTTTTTCTCCTATATGATATTAATCTTTAAATCTTTTTCAGATATAACTTTATCTTTTTCATCTAATAATTGAACATTAATAGAATGCTCACCTAATTCTTGTTGAGTTATATCTACAAAATAATCAAATCCACACTCATCATCATTTGTTCCATAACCACCATATTTTTCTTGATAAGCCATTAAAACATCACTTCTATTAACTTTTCTCATTTCTGTAATTTCTTGATCATCAAAAGTCACCTTTAAATGATCATTAAAACAATCACTCAACGACCATCCTGAAATTGTAAATTTTGAAGCATCTTTTTTTATTTCTGCAAATGATTGAGGAATATCAACAACCACAATACCATGATATGTATCTAATGGTTTTTGATATTTTTTCTTTGCTTCTTCTTTATGATCTAATTTAACTTGTTTTAAATATTCATCAATAACATATGTTGGATCCCCATCTAATCTAAATTCACCTTTATAGATCCAAACAGCACGCGTACATAAATCCTTAACTGTATCCAAACTGTGTGAAACAATGACAATTGTCTTATCACTATCTCTTAATTCTTTTAACTTATCAAAACATTTATCTTGGAAATGTTGATCACCAACAGCTAAGATTTCATCAATTAATAAAATTTCAGCATCTACATTAATAGCAATTGAAAAAGCAAGTCTCATATACATCCCAGAAGAATAAGTTCTAACTGGATTATCAATAAATTCTCCAAGTTCAGAGAATTCAATGATATCATCTACTCTTTTTTCAATTTCAGCTTTTGTTAAACCAAAAACAGCAGCATTAAAATAAATATTTTCTCTTCCTGTAAAATCTTGATGGAAACCTGCACCCAATTCAAGTAACGAAGTCAACTTACCATGTGTTTCAATTGTCCCTTCATTAGGATAAATAATCTTAGTCATCAACTTCAATAAAGTTGATTTACCACTTCCATTTGTTCCAATCAAACAAACAGTTTCACCTTTTTTAATATCTAAATTTATATTCTTCAATACCGTATGAACTTCTCTATTGCTTTTTCCAAAAGATAACAATCTTTCTTTTAAAGTATGAGCTTTGTCATACTCAACTTTGAAATATTTTGTCATATTTCTAACTTCAATAGCATTTTCTTTATTCATAAGACCTCCGCTAAATCTTTTATAATTTTATATATAAAAACCTCTAAAATATACCATATACATATTCTTTTGTCCAACACTTCGTAATTCTATTATATTCTATCACATCTTTTGTATATATTTTAAAATTAAATTAGTTTCATACAAAAAAATGATGATTTTTATAATTAATCATCATTTCTATACTATTTTCTTATTAATTTTATAATATACAAGAAACTTATATTTATTAATTCACTATCAAATTCAAACTTCTTGTATTTAACTATTATTCTTTAAAATAATATTTACGTATTAATATTATTTTAAATCAATTTACCTTCATTATAAAATACATTTCTGAAAAGTGTTACATCTCTATCACTATCATCATTTGCTACTAGACAAAAATTATATTTGATACTTCAGTCGTATCCATCATTATAATTTATTGACATATCAATAAATTATATTTATCTATAATAAATATAATAACTATTTTGATAAGAAATTCCTGTATATTTTTTCATACCAATTTTTTGCATTTCTTGATCTACACAATTAAGAGTAACTACACAATTAATTGGATATTCATTTAACATTTTTTCAAAGTTTTTTAATGTTTCCGTGTTTCTATAAGAAATAAATTCATCAAAAATTCGTTGATTATCAGCTGAATAATTTGCAAACTCAGGCTCAATACTTCCTGGATATCTATTATATGCCGATAAAGAAACAGTAGAAGGAGATAGCTGTCTAATAGATATTGCAAGTGAGTATGTAATACCTTCTACCCCTATTCCCTCTGGCATAATTGCATATAATTTTTCATTTTTTTCCTTTGAAAGTTGTTCTAAACAATCTCCTAAAAAGACAATCGACTGAGGTACAAAATATTTATTTCTTAGAAAAATTTCTACTGTATCTGTTAATTTATTCATTGAATAATTAACTTGTGCAAATATACTTACAAAGAAAAAAATCAAAGATGCACCAAACATAAATATTGAGTAAAAATAGTATTTAATTTTTCTAGACACTATTATTTTCTTTAATATCATAACTAAGCAAAAAACAGCAAACATAATAACAAAAGTAAATACCCCTGTTAAAAATCTACATGCTACAAAATCATACATTGATAATTTTTCAAAAAGATTATTGATAGGTTCAATTAATGTTAGCCCAAACAATAACAAAATATAACCACATATTTCTAACATAACTGATTTACATTTAAAAAATAGATTAATAAATATAATTATAAAGGAAATAGCAATTATAATAGATTTAGAATTACTTATAAATTGATTTCGATATGTATTCGCTATTCCTATGTTATCTCCAATTAAATAACCTACACCCATTAATAAAACTATTAGTGCAAATAAAAATATCCACATTTTTTTTTGTTTTATAAATATAATGAAACAAATACATATCGCACTTACAAAAATTAAAGGTAAAGCTATAGACGATTTAGACATGAGGACTAACGATGTTATTCCAAACCAAAAACAATCTTTAAATTTTATTTTTTCTTTTCCAATAAATGGTGTTAGTAGCATCACTAATCCCATACTTCTTACAATAGAGGATCCATAATACATAGCTGTTGCATTTTGCCATCCATCTTGCAATTGATGTAAATTGTACAATTTACTTAAATCATAATTAAAAGAAAAAATCATGATAAAGATTGTTAAATATTGCAACATATTTTGATCTAATTTTATTTCAACTCCAAGTTGATCATTAACTTTTTCAAAAAAACAATATGATACACAAGCAAATAAAAAATAATTAACATAGGATAAACATCCTCTAGCAAAAAAAGTTGGTATAATTCTAAGAATATAAATATAAACTGAAGCTTCTAATTCAAAAATATTATAATTATATGAGTTTGATAAACTCACATTTCCTAACAAACCAGTACCAGGTACAACTGCAAAAGGATGATCAATGTAAGGTAATGTAGCAATCCTATTTAGGTAATAACCATCATCTAAACAATTATTCATCCAGTACCATCCTATTTTAACTGTAGAAATTAAAACCAAGATACTTGCTAAAAAAAATAAAAACCAGTATTTTTTTACAAAATCATATAAATCTCCATTAAATAAGCGTATTTTTTTAGTATATATTCTATATACTGAAAAAATAAGAATACTTAAGCTCAAAATTAGAAAATATATAAAAAACATATTCCAAGATAGATTTAATAATTGTATAGGTATCCCTACAATAGCTAAAAATGAAGCAAAAAATATATAACCAACTACAAATCTTTTGGGAGCACTCTTTGTTTTTGGTATTAATGCAGAGCCAAAGACATATAAAAATGATATATATGCAATTATGAAAATTGCACCTTTTACATAATTCAGCATTTTATAATTTCCTTCCTATTTCAAATCGTTTTTCTTTTTCAAAATAGCAATTTCTTGAATTAAGTCCTTTTGCTTTTCTTCTAACATAGAAACCTTATTAAATAAAATATAAACTAAAATAATGAGCATAAAAATAATAGCAGCAAAAACCATATTTGCAGTTGAAATGACACCTATAAGCCTAGCTGCAAAAAAAGCAATCTGTGGAAAAATACTTAAAATAATTAATGCTATCGAACAAAGAATCCATGCTAAAGCATAATCAGTTCTTAATTTACCTTTTTTAACATTCTTTACTAAAATAATAAAGAATAAAACAGTGGCTATAATTAATAATATTTGTAATGTTAAACTCATACTTTACCTCCTAATTAAAGAATATAATTGTTATTAATACTTTTAACATATATTGAATAGAACTTCCTATCCCTGTATAGATACTTGTACCGGCAAGTCTATCTTCCATCTTAACTTGTACTTCTTTTGCTTTATAACCTTTTTTTAATTGAAAAGCAAGTGTATCAGGTTCTGGTTTTCTATTTAATTCAAAAGCATAATCTTTAATCAATTCTTTATTAATAATTCTCATCCCACTAGTAGGATCATTAATTGTAACTCCTGTTGTTAGCTTGATCATTGTTGTAATAATTCTACTACCTAGCATTCTCATACTAAAATGTTTCTTTTCATCCACAAATCTTGATCCTATAACAATATCATAACCATTTTCTATTTCTTTTATTAAACTAGGTATGTATTCTGGTAAATGTTGCCCATCACCATCAAATTGAATAGCTGCATCATAATTATTATAATAAGCATATTTATACCCTGTTTGTACTGCACCAGTTAATCCTAAGTTAACCGGCAAATCAATATGATTAATATTATTCTCATCTAAAATTTTCCCTGTACTATCTTTAGAACAATCATTGATTACAACATAGTCGCAATCAATATTAGCATTTTCAAGATTTCTAACAACTCTTAAAATGCTTTCTTCTTCATTATACGCTGGAATTATAACTAAAGTTTTCATTTTGTACCTCCATTTTTATTTTAATATTTCTAACCATTTTTTTCTTGATTCTTTTCTTGAAAAGCAATCAAACTCGTTAAGTGCGTTTTCACTTAATTTTTTTAATAACGCCTGATTATTCATTAATATAATTAACTTGTCTGCTATTTCATTAGGATCTTCTATAATATATCCATCATAGCCATCTGTAACCGTTTCATTCACAGCTTCTCCCCAAAATGTTGTAATTGTAGGAGTAGCATTAGCTTTTGCCTCAATAATTGTTAAGGGAAAACCTTCAATAGTTGATGTAAGTAAAAAAACCGCATAATTAAAATAGATATGTTTATCATTAATAAATCCCTTTAAAATAACATAATCTTCTAAATGTAATCGATAAATTTCTTCTTTAAGACTTTCATACATTTCACCTGTACCATAAATATCAATTGTAAAATTTTGATTTTTTTCTTTTAAGATAGCAGCAACACTTAATAATTTAAAAAGATTTTTTTCAGAAGATAGACGTCCAACAAACAAAAATTTATTTTTTACCTGTTCATAATCTTTTATAGCACATATTTTTTCTACGTCAATCGTATTATACATATAATCTGTTAAATATTGATTTTTTGCCTTATTTGCATCCACTTTGCTTCTAAATAAAATGAGTTGTGGTCTAGTCATCAACATACTTTGCAATTTACCTAATTTATTGCTTCCAAAAAAGTACTCATACTTTGTATGAATTTCTAATATAAAATTTAAATTTCTAGGCATAAAGATTGCTGCTGATGGTGAAGAAACAACAACACGATCATCATTATAAATCATTTTAGATATCTTTTTCTTTATAATTGGAATAGAAAAAAAATATAAAAATAAACTTTTTATGCCATAGATAAATTTTTTTATATTTTTTTCTTTTAATAAGTAAGAAAATATTTTATAAAAACGCATATCTATTAAATTTTTATCAACAACATGTATTGGATATTGATCAAATAAATTTTTATTTTTCTTATTTGTATTAAATATTGAAACAATATGAATTTCAAAGTCTTGGTCTAATAGTTTTACCAAATTAAAATATGTTGCTATAAGCCCACCACTTTCTTTACTTGGAATTTGATCAAAGACAATATATAATTTTTTCATATAAACCTCACATTTTATTTTTTAAAATGAATATTTTCTAAAAGTTTATCTTTAGATACAACTAATAATCCTAAATAAACAATCATTGCACATCCTATTTGTAAAACAGTTGTATAAATATGTGTATCTAATAGATACCATACAACTAAAGAACAACCACAAGCGATACAACCAAATAAAGTATATCTTATAAAACTTCTTGACATATCTTTTATTTTTATATCTTTTAACATGTAATAGAATTGAATAATTGTTACACTAAATTCTGCAAAAATTGTTCCTAACACTGCTCCATAAACTCCTAAAATTGGAATTGTTATAAAATTAATAACAACATTTATAATTGCAGCAAAAACACTTGAATATGTAAGATAACGTGTATTTTTTGTAGGAACCAAATATTGTGAGCTTGAAATACTTGATAAACCTCTTGCGATAATAACAGGACACAAAGTAATAATAATATAAGAAACTTCTAAATATTCACTTCCATAAAACCAAGGTACAAATCCACATGATATGCTCATCAATCCTAAACACATAGGAATAATCAACATGATTGAAAAATCAACTGTGGCTTGTAAACTTTTTGTTAATCCTGCATGATCATTATCTATAAAATATTTTGAACTTTTAGGTAACATAACAGTACTTATAGCTGTTATAGCCGTTACAGGAATTTTAACAATTTTATCTGCTAAATCATAAAAAGCCAAAACAGCAGAATCATCTAATATCCATTCCAACATAATTTTATCCATTTGATAAAAGACAAGTGTTACTATTTGTGGTAAAGCAATTTTTAAAGTTGGAATAAGATGTCTAAAGATATTTAATTCTTTAAAATTTGGTATTTCAAGCACTCTTTTTAAATTCTTATAACATATTAAAGTTCCTAATGCTTGGCATATTCCCATTAAAAGAATATATTTTAATAAATCTGCTGGTGATTTTATAAATATAAAAATACAAAAAACATTTACTGTTTTAACTAAAACCGTTCTTAAAACAACTGTTTTAAAATCTTCCAATCCATTAAATACCCAAACAACATCTAAGAAAGAACCCGCAAACCAAATTATTTGGTAAATAGAATACATTTCATATTTTGTTCCTTTCATAAAGAAACAATAACAAAAATATGATATTGCTAATAAAATAATTCTTAAAATCATTATTTCAAAGAAAGTTTTAGAACGCTCCTTTTTATTATCCTTTGAATAAGCTATTTCACGTATACCATAATTAGATAATCCTATCAACCCAATTGTCATAAAAACCTGTGAAACAGAGTCAATATATGTATAAATTCCTAAATTCGTTGGTCTTAAAATTCTTGAAATATAGGGAGATGTAATTAAAGGTACAATTATTCCTAATAATTGTACACAACAACTGTAAAAAATATTTGTAAGTGTTTTTTTCATAAAAACTCCTTTTTATTTATTCTTATTTGCAAGTGCAATTCCTTTAATAAAATCTTTTAAAACAGGATGAGATGTATTTCTATGAATTTCTTGTTGTTTAGATAATACATCTTTTAATACAATAAATGAATTTTTTATTACATTACTATTTGCAAAATTTTCTCTTTTTTTCCAAAAATGATAATTATCTAACACATATCCATAATAAACCTTATTAACATTTTTCATTTTACAATAATCTATCAAGGCTTCTAACAAAGGCAATCTTATTTCAGCATATAGATTATCTCTATTTTTATTACCATCTTCTCTTTTCGCAAATAATCTTTTCAACAAGTTCATATTCACTTTTTTATTAACACCAATAGTATTATTTTCATGTTGTCTATATTTAAAAAGCATTTCATCTACATAATATAATCCATTATTAATTGCAGCAATAACACCTAACCAATAATCATGTGCCCATTTTTCAGGAAAAGGCATTGCAAAATCTAATAATTCTTTTTTTAAAGCTGCCGCAGCTCCTGTAACATAATTATCCGCAAGAATATGTTTAAGAATTTCATCATTACTTTTCATATAATCTTTTTTAAAGGAAATAGATTCAAATAAGCTTATCTTATAATTTAAATCTTTGTCTGTGACTTCACCATTACTAAAAACAAGTAAAGCTTCTTTATTTTCTTCAAATTTTTGATACATTGCTTCTACTTTATTTTCCATCCAAACGTCATCTTGATCACATAAAAAAATGATATCTCCTGTACATAAACTTAATACTTTATAAAAGTTTTTCTTAAAGCCCATATTTTTTTCATTTTTAATAAGTTTATAATTTATAGATGTATTGTTCAAAGCATTTTCAACTAAAGTTGTAGTTTGATCACTAGAACAATCATCACAAATAATGATTTCATCAACTTGTTTTGTTTGATTAATAATACTTTTTAATTGTTCTAAAATATATGTTTCCCCATTATAGGTACACATTGCTACTGAAATTTTCATATAAGCCCCCATTAACTATATAAAGTTACCATTACAAATCTATAAATTTTATTAAGATAATATTTTGAAGCAAATAATAATAATAAGCCATTTTTTATAAACGAAATAAACGATTTATTTTCTATATCATTTAAAGCATCATTGAAATATTTATTCGCTTTTAAATATTTTTTGGCATTTTTTGAATTATTATGTTCTTTTACATAATTGTGTGCATCTTCTATAGATGCTATTTGTTTTTTACTATATTGTTTTGTGATATAGCATCCATATAGATATTGTTCAAATAAATTAGAACGAGAAATACTGTCAGATGTCATTCTATATTTTAAAACAACTTCATTAAGATTAGATATCTTATATCCTTTTAGAATTGCTCTTAATGTAAAATCATAATCTTCACATAAAGGCATTTGTCTGTATCCTTCTAATTGCTCAAATACTTCTTTTTTTCCAAACCAAGTAGGATGAGAAATAACTTGATTATATTTAATACATTTTTTGATTTTATTAAAATCAGTCGGTACTTTTTTAATAGAATAAATCGTTTTACCATTTTCGTCTATCATATGTGATAAACCACCAATTAAATCATAATGATATTGATTTAAATAATGTAATTGTTTTTCTATTCTATCTGGCATAGAAACATCATCTGCATCCATTCTACAAATATATTTACCTTTTGAAAGTGATAATGCTTTATTTAATGTTTTTGTTAATCCCATATTTTTTTCATTAATATAAAAACGTATTCTATCATCATTTTTTTGATAATTTTCTATACACCTAATATGTTCAATATTTTCAGGATTATCTAAAATAATAATAAATTCAAAATTATTATATGTTTGCTTTAAGATAGATTCTATCGCTACTTTTAATAGTTCTATTTTTTCTTTATATGTTGCCATTATTACTGATATTTCCATCATAATTTTCCTTTCATCCTGTCCTATATTAACATAATTACATTTATATCTCAACATATCATTTTTAAACGTATTTCTCTTTAATATATTAAAAATCCCTTGTCGCTATTTTAACTTCCAGGGATTTTTATCATTATTTTTATATATTTGGGTCTGTTGGATCCCATGTTTGACTCGTAGAAATTTTAGGAGCTGTAGGTTTACTTAATGGATCTTTACCACTTATAATATCAACTCTTGTTCCTAAACTACAATTATCATAAATCCATTTAGCATCTCTACACATCAATCTAACGCAACCATGCGAACAAGTTGTTCCAAGTTTATTAAATTCACTCGTTTGTAATGTATATGGATTTTGTTGACCGTATGGTAATGAATGAAATAATATACCATTTACAATTCTGGTGCAGTATTGCCCATAGCTTGGACCCACTAAATATCTCCATCTGTATTTTACAGGTGTATAATATGTTCCATATGGTGTCCCATTGCCTGTTGAACAAACAAATCTTTTATAGGCAATATTATAATCGCCTGTACCATTAGCTGCTAATACGGTTACAACATTTGTTGATTTATTTACTCGTAGTACATATGAGCTTTTCATACCTAACAATCCTTGAGCATCTTCATATAATGTTCCATTTGCATCTTTACATACTTTAAATCCATTTTTATCTTCAAACGTTATGCATGATAAATGAGAAATACCTAGATTGGTAATATTTTTAGGATATAGTTTTATTTGAATTGATTCAATTCTATAGCCTCCACCAGTTGTACCAGCTATTCTATCATTACATGTCCATCCTAGCCAACCAAAATCCTGACATTGAACCCTATAGAAAACATCATAATAATTACTAATTTCTCCTGTAAGTCTTATTTTAATAGCTTCTATTCTTTTTGATTGTCCTATTGTACCTGAAATAGAATCATTACTAGAATAATTCACCCAGCCATAATCTTGTACATGTGTACTATATTCAATATTTCCTTCATAGGAATTATCACCTAATCTGATTTTTAAAGCCTCTAATCTCAACCCTTGCCCTACAGTTCCACTTGTATTACCATTATTAACATAATTTTGCCATCCAATATTTTGTACATGTGAACTATATTCCACTTTTCCTTGTTCAACAAAAGGTCTAGAAATATCTCCAGGCGCATTTCCACCTTTTTCAACTAAACATATTTGAATTGCTTCTACTCTTAATTCAAGTCCTTCAGTACCTGCTTTAGAATCATTGCAAGTCCAAGACATCCATCCTAAATCTTGTGCATGTACTCTATAATAGACATCATAATAATTACTTATTTCACCAGTGAGTTTGATTTTTATAGCTTCTACCCTTTGGGATTGACCTGATGTTCCACTTATAGAACCATTCTTTCGATAAGATTGCCATCCTATATCTTGAATATGAGTACTATATTCTACACTTCCACTATAAGATAAATTACATAATGAAACCTTTATTGCTTCTATTCTTTTTGATTGTCCTGACGTTCCACTTGTTTTTCCATCTCCAACATTAGATAACCATCCATAATCTTGTACGTGTGTTGAGTAATAAATATATCCAGGATAAATAAATGGATTTTGCGTGTTTTCAGGTATTTGGTCACCTTTTTTTATTAATTTAATTTCTATACCTTCTAATCGTTTACCATAAGTTTCACTACCAGCGCTTGCTCCATTACAAGCCCAATCAAGCCATCCATTATCTTGAATATGTACTCTATAATACACATCATAATAATTTGCTATATCTCCTACTAGCTTAATCTTAATAGCTTCTAATCTTTTTGATTTTCCTTCTGTTCCACTTAATTGATCATCTGATACAAAACTGGTCCATCCAATATCTTGAATATGAGTTGCATATTCAATGGATCCTTCGTAACTTCCTAAATCCAACTTCATTTTAATAGCTTCTAGTCTCTTTGATTTGCCAACAGTTCCAGAAACGCCTTCACTTATATAATTACTCCATCCGTAATCTTGTACATGTGTTTTATACATTATTTTTGGTGTAATTACTTCCTCTGGTGAATTTGTTGTAACTTGATTAGTTATTTCATCGTTCCCTTCAGTAGTATTAATTTCACTGTTTTCATTATCATCTACTATTTCAGTATTCTCATTTTGATCTACATCTTGTAAATCATCTTCATTTATAGAAGAATCATTTGTATTATCTTCTACTACTTCATTGGAAGAATTTTCTATCTGATTTGTTTCAAAAGCTTTTACATTTAAAATAGTACTGAAAATCAATAGCAATGAAACTATAATGCTTAATGTCTTTTTCACATTCTCACCTCCCTAACTTAAGTTTACAACATTTATTAACATATAAAAAGGTAAATATTTGGTCGTTCAGTATCTAAAACTGTTGTTTAGTACTGTTGCCTATTATTTACCTTTTGGTTATTTATCTTTTATAGAAGCAATTACTTGTACTTCCTGGTGCACTGCTTCCTTTTTTTACAAGTTGGATTTGGATTGCTTCAAGTCTATATGAATATCCTTCCGTTCCTGCACTCTCTCCATTCTTTGCCCAGCCTAGCCAGCCAAATTCTTGTGAATGTACTCTATAGTAGATGTCATATTGTTTTGCCATCTCTCCTGTTAGCTTGATTCTTATCGCTTCTAGTCTTTTACTTTGTCCACTTGTTCCTGCCATTTGTCCATTGGCTTTCCATCCTTGCCATCCAATGTCTTGGACATGTGTTTGATATTCGATTGATCCACTGTATAATGGATTGCTTAAACTGATATTGATGGCTTCTAGTCTTTTACTTTGTCCGCTTGTTCCTGCTACGTCTCCATCATATTTTATTCCTTGCCATCCAATATCTTGAACATGTGTCTGATAGCTTACATATCTTTGTCTGTATGCATCCTGTGTACTTCCTGGTGCTTTTCCACCTTTTTCTACAAGTTTGACTTCTATTGCTTCCAGCCTGTATGAATATCCTGCTGTCCCTGCACTCTCTCCATTCTTTGCCCAGCCTAGCCAGCCAAATTCTTGTGCATGCACCCTATAGTAGATATCATAGTTTTCTGCTAATTCATCTGTCAGTTTGATTCTTATTGCTTCTAGTCTTTTACTTTGTCCACTTGTTCCTGACATTTCATCATTTGTTTTCCATCCTTGCCATCCAATGTCTTGAATATGTGTCTGATATTGGATTGTTCCATTATAGGATGTATTATTGGAAAGTTTGATTCTTATTGCTTCTAGTCTTTTTGACTGTCCTGTTGTTCCTGCAGTACTTCCATCTTTGACATATCCTTGCCATCCAATGTCTTGGACATGTGTACTGTAGTTTACACTTGGTGTTTGTTTGACCACTGTTACCTTACATGTGGCACTCTTTCCATTGCTTGTAGTTACTGTAATATTTGTAGTTCCTGTTCCTACTCCTGTTACTTTTCCATTTCCATCTACTTTTGCAATGTTTTCATCTTCACTTTTCCATGTTAGTGTCTTATCATCTGTTGCATCGCTTGGATTGATCGTCGCTTGTAATGTTTCAGTATTTCCTTTTGACAATGACAAACTACTCTTATTTAATGTAACTGATGTAATATGTGAAACATACACTAATTTGATTTGTATATCTTTTATAATTCCAGTATTTTTTGATCCACAATCATTACCTTGTGATATCCATTTTGTCCAATTTCCATCAATATATGCCCTATATTTAAGTTCATAATTGTTACTATTAGATAATGACATGTTAATCATCTTTAATCCTAACGATTGTCCAGTAGAGCCAATAACTGTTGAATTAGTAACATTAGTATATGTATTATTTTTATTTTGTGTATCTAATGTTTTAATTGTTAAATTATAGTTATTTAAATTATCTACTCCTATTTTTAAGGCTTCCAAATTTTCAGATGTATTTCCATAACCATTACCATTTGTTAAATTATTAGTCCATCCTATATTGCTCAAATGTTGACTATAATATATACCTGGTAATCTAGTAACTGTGCTATCTTTTACAATTCTAAAATCTATTGCTTGAATATTTTTTCCACTAACTCCTGCATTATTTCCTTCATCTATCCAAGATTGCCAACCTATATCAGCACTATGAACTCTATATTGTAACTTATATCCCGTTAAACAATTAGCTGAAAAATTTATAACTTGTATTGGTGAAGATTCATCTCCAACAACCGTATCATTATTAATTTTATCATAGGTTTTCCATCCTTTTGAATTATAAATCTTTCCAGACAAATAGGCTGTTGGATTTGCATTTTTTAAATCAAACTTCAATTGATACAAATTTAAAGACCTACCTGTTGTTCCCGTTGTATTTGGTTCATTGACTTGATTTAACCACCCTACGTTTTGACAATTAGATTGGTAATATAGAGTTGGTTCACTATCTGTTTTACCAGTTGGTTGTCCTTCTACATTTGAAGTATTCAATTGAGAAGAAGAATTACTGCCATTACTTACAATCGTTATTGAATTAGTTGGAATATATGCATAATTTGAATCATAGTTATATTCTGATTGAACAACTATTTTAGAGCGTGTTGAATCAATAGAACCATCAGATTGTATCTTATAATCCCCATTTGATTTACCATCTTTTAAAATAAGAAATGCAAAATTTGATGGCGCAAGTGTCTTGTTTGAAATTTTTGAGCTAGTTGGATATGTTGAATACAAAGTAGTCGAATTTGCATTTGACGAATTTTTTATATTTACAACACTATGTAAATTACTTAATGTATCCTTTATACCAATTGTATATTTTTTAGAATCTGTACCACCTAAATAGTTATCTACTTTCCAACAAATACTTGCTGCTTTTTCTCCCCAATATGGATCAGAAGCATATTTTACACCTATTCCACTTGCTTTATCTCCTAAGAAAGCACCATAATAACGATAATCTGTAATAGGATCTAAATACCCTTTGGATAAAAAGATTGCCGAATGATAATAAATACTATAATCTACTGAAGAATAGCCATTTGCACTTCCATTTGGATCTTTATCATAAGCATGATGACCAAATAAATTGTTCTTATTTTGTGCAATATTACTTGACCCCCACGAACTTTCATTAGCAGCCACACCTATCATCAACATTGCATTTGTTCCATATGTATTTTGGTTTGAAATAAATACATTCCCTTCATTTCTCATTTTACTATTATCTTTAGAAAAATAAGAAATAGCTTGATTCAATTGTGATGCATTATATATTGTTAAACTTCTATGAGATAAATATTGGTAATAATTATAATACGGATTAGAACTATTCACCGAATGTGTTCTAACATTAGTTTTATAATCTTCTAACATGGTTTTATAACTACTATATGTACTTCCCTCATAAAAATAATGGCCATCATAACTATAATAATCTGTATTATCCTTTAAATAAGATGGCTTAACTCCACAATCTAAATTACTGCTATATGCCGTATTTGACAATTTTGTACTAATTCCATGATAAAGTCTTCCATTTTTTACATAATATTTACTTAATGTTTGAACAGAAGAACTAGTATAATCTAAAACCTCAACCTCATTAAGATTTACCCAACCAATAACACCTGATTGCATAAATTTTACTTTTGTAGGTGACACCTCATTATCATAACCTAAAAAAGCTGCATCTGCTGCATAGTATCCATTAGTATAACCATCACGATTAGTACCATCTTCCTTATACTCTGTATTTTCTTTGCTACTTGATTTTGTCCTAAAGTTAACAACTGAAACACTAGAATTAGATGCTCTTGCTCTAGATTGTTCCTCAGGTTGTACAAATAAATCTTTTTCATCCAAATCATCTGAAATATCTGGCATATTTTGTTCCACAGTTTCTAAGGAGATTACATTCCCATTTTCATCAACAGTAGTAATTTCATAATCACTTGGTACTTCTTGTTTAGCAACAGTATAATCATCCAAATTCTTGCTGTCATCTACTATTGCCGAAACATTATAAAAAGGTACGATACTAAAAATCAATGAAAAAGACATTAAAATCGATGTAATTTTTCTATTCATAAGTTTTTTCACTTCCTTCCCCTAAAACCTATCATTTATTATATCAGTAAAAAAAAAAAATTTAAATCATAAAATATATTTTCACATATTATCATTCATTTTTTTAAAGGAACTGTCATGAAAGTTAATAATTAGTTTTATGTAGTCATCTCTTTTATAAAATAAAAAAGGTAAATATTTGGTCGTTCAGTATCTAAAACTGTTGTTTAGTACTGTTGCCTATTATTTACCTTTTGGTTATTTATCTTTTATAGAAGCAATTACTTGTACTTCCTGGTGCACTGCTTCCTTTTTTTACAAGTTGGATTTGGATTGCTTCAAGTCTATATGAATATCCTTCCGTTCCTGCACTCTCTCCATTCTTTGCCCAGCCTAGCCAGCCAAATTCTTGTGAATGTACTCTATAGTAGATGTCATATTGTTTTGCCATCTCTCCTGTTAGCTTGATTCTTATCGCTTCTAGTCTTTTACTTTGTCCACTTGTTCCTGCCATTTGTCCATTGGCTTTCCATCCTTGCCATCCAATGTCTTGGACATGTGTTTGATATTCGATTGATCCACTGTATAATGGATTGCTTAAACTGATATTGATGGCTTCTAGTCTTTTACTTTGTCCGCTTGTTCCTGCTACGTCTCCATCATATTTTATTCCTTGCCATCCAATATCTTGAACATGTGTCTGATAGCTTACATATCTTTGTCTGTATGCATCCTGTGTACTTCCTGGTGCTTTTCCACCTTTTTCTACAAGTTTGACTTCTATTGCTTCCAGCCTGTATGAATATCCTGCTGTCCCTGCACTCTCTCCATTCTTTGCCCAGCCTAGCCAGCCAAATTCTTGTGCATGCACCCTATAGTAGATATCATAGTTTTCTGCTAATTCATCTGTCAGTTTGATTCTTATTGCTTCTAGTCTTTTACTTTGTCCACTTGTTCCTGACATTTCATCATTTGTTTTCCATCCTTGCCATCCAATGTCTTGAATATGTGTCTGATATTGGATTGTTCCATTATAGGATGTATTATTGGAAAGTTTGATTCTTATTGCTTCTAGTCTTTTTGACTGTCCTGTTGTTCCTGCAGTACTTCCATCTTTGACATATCCTTGCCATCCAATGTCTTGGACATGTGTACTGTAGTTTACACTTGGTGTTTGTTTGACCACTGTTACCTTACATGTGGCACTCTTTCCATTGCTTGTAGTTACTGTAATATTTGTAGTTCCTGTTCCTACTCCTGTTACTTTTCCATTTCCATCTACTTTTGCAATGTTTTCATCTTCACTTTTCCATGTTAGTGTCTTATCATCTGTTGCATCGCTTGGATTGATCGTCGCTTGTAATGTTTCACTATTTGTCTTTTCTACTTTTAACTCTTTTTTATTTAATGTGACTGAATCAATATGACTTAAGACATGTATTTGACATTTTGCTTCTTTTCCATTTTTTGATTTGACAGTAATTGTTGTATCTCCGCCACCTACTGCTTTTACTTTTCCATTTTCATCTACTGTTGCTACATTTGTATTACTACTTGTCCATTCTAAAGTTTTATCTTCAGTTGTATCGTTTGGATTGATTGATGCATTTAATTGAACTATCTTTCCTTTTTCAATTGTTTCATTTGTTTTTTCCAATTCAATAGAACTAATAGAAATGATTGATTTGACATCACATGTTGCTTTAACTCCATTAACTGTTTCAGCAGTAATTGTAGCATTTCCTGCTCCTACTGCATGAATATTTCCATTTTGATCAACTGTTACTATTTTATCATTACTTCATGACCAATGAATTGTTTTATCCATTGTTGTATTAGTTGGTCTAAAACTTACACTTAAAGAATCTTTGCTTCCTTTTTCTAAAGTTACTTCTTCTTTATTTAATGTGATTTTATTAATGATTCCACTATCAGTAACTAATCTAAATTTAATAGCTTCTATATTATTCGTTTTATCTCCTGCATCAGTTCCTTCATCTACCCAATTTTGCCATCCTTTATTTGATAGATGAACACGATATTGCAATTTATATCCTAAAAAATCACTAAATTTAAAATTAACTGCTTTGATTGCTTTGTTTTGTCCAGTTGTTCCTAATACTGTATCAGATTTAATATTTGTATATTCTTTCCATCCAATACCATCTACATATACTTTTCCACTTAAATTATAATTATCTTCTCCATCCATACCAAATTGAAGTGCTTGTAAAAAGATTCCTTGTCCTACAGTACCAGCAATTTGCGAATCAGGAACATATGATAACCATCCTTTATCAGCAATATGACCTCTATAATAAATTTGAGGATATTCTACTTTAACTGTATCATCAGCTACTAATCTAAAATCAATCGCTTGAATTTCGTTATTTCCATCACCAGCATAATTTCCTTGTTTTACCCAATTTTGCCATCCTATATTAGAACTGTGTACTTGATATTCTAAATGATAACCCGGTACATTTTCTAAATTAAACATAACTTGTCTCATAGCAGAACCATTTGTTCCAATAGTATCATCACTTTCAATATTATCATAAGTTAATGTTTGTGAAGAATTTTTAATAACTCCAGATAAATGTGATGAATTAGGCATATTATTTAATTTAAATTTTAATTGATATAATGGTAAACTTCTTCCTGTTGTTCCTGCTGTATTTGGTTCAACAAAATATGGTAACCATTCTACACCTGCATTATTAGCTCTATATTCAAGGTATGGTGTGCTGCTATCTCTACCTAGTGGTTGATTTATATGATTTGATGAGTCATACCCATAAAAATTAGAAAAACAACTTACATCTACTTCACCATTTACACCTGAAACATAACCATTAGATTGATATTGCCATCCATAATTACCTTTATAATAATTGTTAACAAATCTTAATTTTTTTCCATATTGTGCAACCCAAGAAACATATTTATGAATTCTAGGGTTATTTAAATTTGAATTCAAATAACTTGTATAACTATATACATTAGCTGTATAACCATTTGCATTTAAAATACTAATAAACGTTTCTGCATTCGCTGCATTTTGATCAACACTTAATCCTGCTACCGAATTATTAGATTCCATATCATAATACACTGGATATTGTAATTCTGATGGACGTACTCCATATTTTCTTAATAATCCAACAACGTAATTAGCTTCATTAGCTGCTTTAGATGTATCAGTAGCATAACTATACATATAAATACCCAAAGGCATACCCACATTTCTACAACCTTGTAGGTTATTAGCAAATTGAGCATCTTCATGCATATTTCCACCTGCAAATGAGGTAATTCTTAAAATAGCGCCATCTACTCCACCTGATCTAACCGCAGACCAATTAATACCACCATTATATGATGAAACATCAATTATTTTTTACATTCACCATATCCAAATCTAACACCATCTCCATCATACATGGCTTTCTTACCATTTTCATAGCCCCATGTTAAATTATAACCAGACCCTCTAGTCATAGATTGAGATATTTGACTTTGTGAATTATTTTCAGTTACATATCCTGTTCCTTCATATCCATCTGGATTTGACATAACACCATCTTGAAAATTTTCATCATCACTTACACTATAACTATACTGTGATAAATCTTCATTTTGTTCATCTAATGAAAATACCGATGTTGGCAAAAACATTGATAAACAAATTAAAAAACTAAATATTTTTTTCATTTTGTTCCTCCCAAAAACAACTACATTATATATTTCTAAAAGAAAAATAACAATTATAAATTGTAGATTAATAGTAATTAAATTGTCTAAACTATAACTCTTTATATAATTTATTTATAATTTTATTATCAAAATCCTCATCAAACTTTCTTGCCATTAAATAATTAACATTTTTTAATTCATCATTATCCTCTATAGTAAAAGTTTTAGGATGATTAGTTTGTCCTTCCCAATTAACATATGTTAACTTATCATAATATTCATCTTTAAATCTACTATTCATATAAATTGTTTGGAATATAGATTCATCTGGAACTAATGATCCTTTGTAATAATCTATATATTCACCTTTTAATAATATATCGTATATTTCTTTAGCACATTCATAGGTCAATGTCCACCATTGACTTCCATAATAGAAATCAACGTTAAGTATATTTTTTCTATCAAGTAAATTTCCTAAATGTAATGCAATATTTATATATCCCATCTTTAAACATTTTATAAAGAAATTTTTACTTCTCATCCAATTTGGAAAATACAATTCATATCTTTTTTTTATAGTGTTTTCCTCTTTGAATCTATTTATTTCTATAAAATTTTTCCCTTTATTTTTTTCTAAAAAATCATTAATTTCTTGAGAACTTTTAAGCGGAAAATCTTGCCCACTTATTAACCATATATAATCATATTTTGTTTTTGAAGCAAATACACTTTCCATCAAACTAACAGTAGCCTCAATCATAGAAATATCTCCCCACTTGACATCAACTCTTTTATCATTAGGTAAAATAAAAATATGATTATTTTTAATAATATCTTCTTCTATTGAACTTTTCTTATCAATATGAAGAAAAAAATCACAATTTTCCAAATTCAATTTTTTTATCAATTTATTTATTTGATTAGCATTTTTATGGCATAAAATAATGTATGCTATTTTTATTCTTGAATTCATTATATTTTCTCCTCACTATCTCGTTTTTTATTAAACTTTGCCAAATTATTTTTTAAACATTTTATCTAATTTAATTCTCACATATAAAATTGACGTTTGTAATTAATCTACCATTTATACTAATATCTAGATAAATTTCCACTATAATCAATAACAATTTTAGTATCACTATGTAAATTTTGTAATGTATAAATCATTGTTGATTCAGGAATCGAAATACATCCAGCAGTAGCATTTCCTGTATCACAATGTAGAAAAATTGCAGATCCTTTCCCCGGTATACATTCTGTATTGTAATTAACAGCTATAGCATATTTATATGCTTTAGGATATTTAGCAAGATGTTCAGCAGAATTCCATCTTTTTCCTGTTTGAGAAATATCAACTAATTTATTATAGTAAATACTGCTACTATCATCTACCCAATAGTGATTATTGTTTACCTTTAAATAACCTCTAGATGATCCCGGATTATCAGCCACTCCAAATGCTTGTCCAAATGTATAAACACCCGTTGGAGTTTTTTTATCTCCTTCAGAAGTTTTTCCAATACCATTTTTTCCAACTCTTCCTGTTACCGAATAATTATCAGCCCAGTATCCATCAGATCCCTTTGTATGCATAGAAACAGTTGCATAATTAGAACCATTAGCAGATACAAGTATTAATTGTGAAGTATCTTTAGCAACATTCAATTGAGAAACCCAAGAATTATATCTATGAAATTTATTACTTGTACTTCCCGGTGCACTGCTTCCTTTTTTTACAAGTTGGATTTGGATTGCTTCAAGTCTATATGAATATCCTTCCGTTCCTGCACTCTCTCCATTCTTTGCCCAGCCTAGCCAGCCAAATTCTTGTGAATGTACTCTATAGTAGATGTCATATTGTTTTGCCATCTCTCCTGTTAGCTTGATTCTTATCGCTTCTAGTCTTTTACTTTGTCCACTTGTTCCTGCCATTTGTCCATTGGCTTTCCATCCTTGCCATCCAATGTCTTGGACATGTGTTTGATATTCGATTGATCCACTGTATAATGGATTGCTTAAACTGATATTGATGGCTTCTAGTCTTTTACTTTGTCCGCTTGTTCCTGCTACGTCTCCATCATATTTTATTCCTTGCCATCCAATATCTTGAACATGTGTCTGATAGCTTACATATCTTTGTCTGTATGCATCCTGTGTACTTCCTGGTGCTTTTCCACCTTTTTCTACAAGTTTGACTTCTATTGCTTCCAGCCTGTATGAATATCCTGCTGTCCCTGCACTCTCTCCATTCTTTGCCCAGCCTAGCCAGCCAAATTCTTGTGCATGCACCCTATAGTAGATATCATAGTTTTCTGCTAATTCATCTGTCAGTTTGATTCTTATTGCTTCTAGTCTTTTTGACTGTCCTGTTGTTCCTGCAGTACTTCCATCTTTGACATATCCTTGCCATCCAATGTCTTGGACATGTGTACTGTAGTTTACACTTGGTGTTTGTTTGACCACTGTTACCTTACATGTGGCACTCTTTCCATTGCTTGTAGTTACTGTAATATTTGTAGTTCCTGTTCCTACTCCTGTTACTTTTCCATTTCCATCTACTTTTGCAATGCTTTCATCTTCACTTTTCCATGCTAGTGTCTTATCATCTGTTGTATCGCTTGGATTGATCGTCGCTTGTAATGTTTCAGTATTTCCTTTTACTAACGACAGTGTCGTTTTATTTAATGTGATGGATTCTATTGGTTTTAAAACATTTTGTTTGGTAATTCCTTTTATACGACATGTATAATCCGTCAATTGAAGCCAGTTATTATACTGTTTTGCAAAACAATGTTCATTAGAATGATCAGCAATAAACTCAATATCACTTGCTTTTTTTGTCGTATCTAGCATAATTGATGCGTTATTTTGATTTGTTCCTATTAATGTGAATACTATTGAATAATATGTACTATTTTGAAGTGATATACTAGAATCTAATTTAATATAATTAATTCCTCTATTTTCTAATATTCCATTTTTAGTTAAAATACAATTTCCTGATGTTGGATTATTTGTATCTGTTAAATTTGTATAAATTTCTAATTTATATGGAACATTGGGTGTATTATTACCAATCGTAACAGCATTAAGTACCTCATTTGTCCCTTTAACTAAAAACTCATTAGCATATGTATCTGTTTTGTCTGAAATAAAATAATTAAATGCATTAGTTGTTCCATCATATTGATATGTTTCTTGATTATTTTTAGGTTCAAATTCATACGAATAAACAGCTCCTAATGAATATTCATCATAAGATATCCAAAAATACCCTTCATTCCCAAAACCAGTTCCCCAACTATTCTTAATTAACCATGCACCATTTCTAGAAGGAACTGTTCTAAAATTATTTGCATCATAATCATCGTCCCAACCAACTATACTTATCGCATGATTAAAACTATTAATCTCTTGTGAATTATAATAGCTTTCTCCTTTAATAACACCTGCTGCATCATAGTAACAAGCTAAGACACTTCCATTATCTAAAATTGCTTGTTTTATCAATTCTTCGTTTCCTTTTGCTTGTTGACATAATAAATTACTATTTGTCATAACATATTGCGTATTATTTTGATTTGCTTTTGATCCTTGCATTTCTTCAATGTTAGAAATTGGGTAATTCGATTCACTTGCTAGTCCAAAATTACTCATTGCTAGTTGTAACATTTTAGGATCAGCACCAACATTCATAAAAGAATATTGCCCTACGACATTTGTTTGATCATTATCAGTATTTTCATAATTATCACCCTGATTATGATACATATAATAATTCAAATGTGCTTCAGATAAATCAATATTTTTATCAGCTATTCCATGTTTAATTAAATAAGATTCTGCTACACTACATGCAGCATATGCCCAACAATTTCCATAAGGATTTTGATTTTTAACGCTTGTAACATATCCTTTATCTACAGAACTATATGTCACAGGCATTTGTGATGATCTAGCTAATGAATTATTTGAATTTTCATTAACATTCTCATCAAAATTTTCATATTTTCTTGTAGGCATTACATTTCTTTCATAATTTTCCTCAAATGCATATACATTTATTAGTGGTATTGACATCGAAAATGTTAATGCCATTACAATTATAATTTTTAAAATTTTCTTAAACACAGTCATCCCTCCTCTGTATTCATATAATTATTGTACTAAAGGTTATGATTCAAGTCTATTTTTTTAGAAACTTTTAACACAAATAGTGGAATGATTCATCAGCTACCATTCCACTATATTTTCTAATTTCACACCATCCAGTTTCTATTTACAAATATATGATACCTTAAATTTCTTTTTTTCTTTTGAAACCTCTAATTCCAAACAATCCACTAATAAACATTAATATCGACCACATACCAACAACTGTTTCATCCCCAGTTTTTACTTTAGAACTTTTATCTTTTTTATTAGTAGATTTAAATACAGTTTCTGTTTTTATTTGTTCAGTTGTATTTTTATTATCAGCTGATTTATTTGCATCATACATTTCACCTTTTTCATTAAATGTATATTGCTTCCCATCTATTTCTTGTGTTCCAGTTACCATTACACCATCTTGATTTAAATAGTATTTTTTACCATCTACTTCTAACCATCCAGTATGAACTTTACTATTTTCATCAAAGAAATACATTTTACCATCTATTTCTTGCCAACCATTATATGCATCATAATTCTTATTAAAATAATATTTTCCACCAGCAAATTCAATCCATTGATTTGGTTTAATTAATTTAGTTTCTTTTACTTTACCATCTTTATCATAAGATACTAAGTATCTATCAATTCCATATCCATCAACAAAAGAAATAGAAATATATTCTTTATCTTCCCTATTTACTGCTAATTGCCCATTTTCATTGAAATAATATCTTTCACCATCAATTGTATGAACACCTTTATATGTCCAAGCATCAATATTTACAAAATAATACTTTTTCCCATTGACTTCTCTAACACCATTATATGGTTTATAGTATGAATCAAAACAGTATCTATTTCCTTTAAATTCAATAATTTCATTAGGTACTATTTCAATACTTTCTTCTACTATTCCTTTATTATTATAAGTAAACAATTTATGATCACTATGACCATTCATTGTGTAATCACCTTCAAACTCAGATAGACTACATCCTTGTCCTCCAAAATAATAAGTAATACCATCAATGGTAACTAATCTGCCTACTCGAAGACCCCACTCATTATAGTAATACTTCTTTCCATCTTCAATAGACCACCCTTGTTTGGTATCTTGCTCTGCTACTCCTTGTACACTTTCTTCTTAAATAGATTGTTGTGCAATATCATTATCAGCATCTAAAGCATTAACCATAACAATAGATGATAATGATACTAATGTTGTTACTGTTGCTATTGCAACTTTTTTCATTTTTTTATTTTCCTTCATCATAGTCCCTCCAATAAAAAAAATGTATCATTATCTTTATGCACATTTTATCTTTCAACACCTAACTACATATTTAGCAACCCAAAGGTACAATATATTATCTTTCTACATACATTTCTGCTAAGTTTATTAAATAACATCAACTTAAAAACATTTATAAAAAGGTATAGAATATCAACTTCATAACTTTTATCTAATTGTTCCAATAAACTATTACATACAAATTTCGCATCACAGTTTATAAATAATTATTATAATTATCATAATATAGAACTAAAAAATATGATAAACTATAGGAAGAAAATTTATCATTTAAATCTTAAAAATTTATTTACAAAAATTCTCAATTGGTATACTATATAAGTACGTTAGATCTCGAGTTACCCGTTGGGGCTCGAGACTTTTTATTTTATAAAGGAGTTCTACAATATGCATAATTATAAAACATTCGATGACCAAATAAATATTCTACAAGAACGAGGTTTGATTATTAACGATATTGACCAAGCAAAAGAAATATTAGAAATTCATAATTATTATAATGTAATCAATGGTTATAAAGATTTATTTTGTTATACAGATGAAAATAAAAACGAGAAATTTATTAAAGGAACTACATTCAATGAAATTTATTCATTGTATGAATTTGATAGGGAATTACGTGCTATAATATTCAAATACACACTACAAATTGAAAACACTTTAAGAACTCTTGTTTCACATGTTTTTTCAAAATATCATGGTGTAGAAAACCACTTACGATATTCAAATTTTGATTTTATTGATTATAAATCCGCATCAAAGAAAAAAATAAATGAAAGAGCAAAACATATTAACGAACTAATATCAAATATGCAAATGGATTTAGCAAGATATACAATAAAGAAAGATTATATAAATCATTACGTTGTAAAAGAAGGATACGTTCCTCTATGGGTACTAGTTAATGCAATTTCTTTTTCTAGATTATCCACATTTTATAATCTTATGAAACAAAAAGAAAGAATAGAAGTCTCTCAACATTGGGGTATACAAGAAACTGATTTAATATCATATATAGAAGTATTGGCTTTTTTTAGAAATATTTGTGCTCACGATGATAGGTTATATAATACAAAATGTAAAAAACAAATTTCTGATACAAATTATCATAGTTTATTAACTATACAAAAAAATACTAAAAATCAATATATAAAAGGAAAAAATGATATTTTTTCTATAATCATTGTTTCAAAAATTTTACTACCATCTAAAGAATTTAATACAATGTTTAATAAAATAAGTGGTCGCCTTTCAAGCTTATCAAAAAAATTAAACGTAATAACTTTAGAAAAAGTATATGAACAAATGGGGCTTTCAGAAAATTGGTATTTAATTAAAAAAATATAAAAGTCCTAAGCCCCAACGGGTAACTTAGGATCATTAATATTATATTCGTTTAATTTTGATTTATTCTTGGTTATTTTAATATTTTTACCACTCTATTTCATTTGGATATTCTAAATTATCATCTTCTACAGCATAAATTGGAATTTGATGCTTTTGGGAATACTCTTTAATTCTTTTCTCCATTCTTTGATATTCTTTTGATGGTTTAATGAATTTTTTAGTAATATCAATTAATTTATCTTTTCTTTTATTGATATCAGTTTTAAGAAATTCCAAATTACAATAATCAACATATTGAGTCACATAATGTATATAATACTCTCGTGATTTTTCTATTAATTTATATACTTTATTAAACTCATCACTTCCAATCACTTCTTCAAGTGATTGGAAAATAACTGCTGATAATAACATTAAAAGAGCTTTATCTTTTAAATAATCCGAATTCGAACTAAACATTTTAAATTCTTGATCACATTCATCTCTTTTACCATAATAATAGTTACAACATATAAACATATTTGGAAC
The DNA here is from genome assembly GCF_047023275.1 of Faecalibacillus sp. Taxonomy (NCBI): domain Bacteria; kingdom Bacillati; phylum Bacillota; class Erysipelotrichia; order Erysipelotrichales; family Coprobacillaceae; genus Faecalibacillus; species Faecalibacillus sp. The sequence goes on from NZ_JBKYAR010000001.1 coordinate 53,556, forward strand.
AGCTAACGCAAGAAAAAGAGCTTCTGGATATAAAACATTCACACTATAATAAATATTTTGTTCACAATTTTTAATTCCCATTTCTTCTTTCAAATCTTCATTTAAAACATTATCTTTTAAAACAACTTCCCTATCACCCATATACGCATGGCGAATATCATAACACAAACCTAACAATCTCATTTTTACTTCATCATACAACCCAGCTTCATTACTATCTACTCCTGTCATTCGATAAATAGCATTAACTAAATCATTAAAATCATCATAATCTCCTTGTATTATAATCCCTGTTAAATTTTTTGTTACTTTTGCTTGTATCATTTAGATTCCCTACTTTTTATTAACATATATATTACCTATTTATACTTTATCATCATATATTATTAAATCAATCATAATAGGTTTCATTACATTATTTTTTTAAGTATTTTCCTTTTTTTGTTATTTAAACAAAAAAAGGAATCATAACGATCCCTTACCATAAACAACACTTTTAATTGTTTTATAAATAATCGTAAAATCTAACCAAATAGACCAATTATGATAATAATAATCATCTAATTTACAACGATAATTAAATTCAACATCACTTCTACCATTTGCTTGCCACATTCCTGTAACTCCTGGTTTACATTTAATAATGGAATTATAATACTGACCCATATCTTCTTTTTCCCTAGGCAAATAAGGTCTAGGGCCAATAAGTGACATTTCTCCTAAAAGAACATTGACAAATTGAGGCCATTCATCTAAAGATGTTTTTCTTAAAAACTTTCCTACTGGTGTAATTCTTGGATCATTGACTAGTTTTTTATTTGTAAGATATTCTTCTTTGATTTTAGGATCTTTTTCCATCAATTCATCTAAAATTCTTTCTGCATCAGGTACCATTGATCTAAACTTATAAATTTTAATCAATTTCCCATTTTTACCTATTCTATCTTGACTAAAAATAATACTATCATGATCCCCACTTTTGACATATTTATATTTTACAAAAGCAATCAAAGGAATTAACGTTAAACATCCAACAATTCCTGCACAAATATCAATAAATCTTTTCATTGTATTAGCAAGAGCAGACATTTCATTATTTGCAGTTGCAATTAGTAATTGCCCATCAAAATCCTGAACTTCAGAAGAAAAAGTCATTGTTCCATTAACATCTGGTAAATATTTAACAGTTTCTACTTTTCCATATATATCTGACATCACTTTATCAATCACTTCTTCACTTGCCTCTGGTAAAGCTACAATAATTTGTTCGATTTTTAATGTCTTAATAGCTTCATCTAATTCCTCATAACTATAAATAAAACTATTTTTAATAACATTTTCCTGTTTAAAATCAAATAATTGATTTGTCCAATTTGCATCCACATAACCTTCTACTTTAGTTAAGGCAAATCGGTTATTATTTGATATTTTACCAAGTCTTGCTGCTTCATACCCTGTTCCAATAACTAATGTTTTTCTAGCAAATTGTTCTCTAAAAGCTATTCTAATATAACGATCAGCAAGTAAACAAATGATAAACATTGACGCTACCATAATCGTTAAATGCATTCTTCTTTCATAACCTGTTGATTTTGGTACTAAAACAAGTAAAGCTATATAAAAACAAAAACTTGATTTGACTAACGCTTTGATTTCATCCCATATTAAACATGTACTTAATGAATAATGTCCATATATAAATAGAAATAAAAAATAAAGGATTCCTGAACCTATGATTAAATCCATATCCATATGGAAATATAAACATATAAAGTAATACATGACAACTTCGATAAGAAGTAACATAAAGGGCATTAATTTTCTATTCATCTTTCACACCTCTTATTATGTTCCATTATAACGTAATTCAATTATTAATGCTATCTTTTATCTTTTATAGTATAATAGATATAGCAAAACTTTGGAGGGTTATTATGAAGTTTTTTTATGAAGGTATCAATAAATTTATGTATAAACATCCTTTTATAAAATCTTGTGTGTATTTTGCATCAAAATTTTGTCCTTGGATGGTTGCTATATTTTATTCTCTTTTCTTATTAAAAATTGTTTTAGAGTCACAAACAGGATTCTATCTATTATTTATTAAACCATTTACAGTACTATTAATTACGGTTTTACTTAGAATATTAGTTGATAGACCTCGTCCTGTTCAAAAATATAATATTCAACCAATTGATGATAAAGAAAGAATAGGTCATTCTTTTCCAAGTATTCACACAAGTCTAGCTATTTCTATTGCTTTAACAGTTATTGCTAGAGGACCAAATATGGGATTATTATTATCAGCACTTGCTGTTACAATTACTTGCACAAGACTGCTTACAGGCGTACATTATTTAACAGACATTCTTGCAAGTATTTTAATTGCTCTTGCTATTTATATCATTTAACGAAATAAGAAAATTATTTCGTTTTTTTTATTTTTTTACTTAATTAACCATCTGACACATGTGCATAGTATGGTTCGGATAAATTGAGTACAGTAATAATTGCTTTTTTAGGACATGGATGTGATTTCAAAACATATTTCTGTATTTTGTTCATGAAGTTCTTTCCAGTATATCTATGGTTGAAACGCCATTCTTGTTCATTCAAAAACAAAGGTAAGTCACGTTTAGTTACTCCATGATATATACCAGTAATATTATTCTTTATATCACCAATTAATACATTAAGCCAATACAATCTATGATTTTCTTCATCATAGAGTATTTTTTCTGATTTTAATGTTATTTTATCAGTTAATCCTAAAAAAGTTGTTTTTCCATCAGTGTTTAGTATTCTTTCTTTTGAAAGTATTGCTTTTTTTGAGATGAATCTAACAATATTATTTGTACTATCTACAGCTACTGGCATTAATTTTAAAAATTTTGGATATTTATTTTCTTTATCTGTTGATAACATTACTAAAAAGGGTTGCTGTTCAGTAGCAACTCCTTGTTTGTGTTCTTCTTTACTTTTTGAGCCTATATAAGCAACGTCTGCTTCATAAAAAAAGCTGTCCAGAATTTTTTCACTGTTACTTTGGGACATAAGAATCCTACATTTTCTACAAAGTAATAGCGCTGTTTTATAATTTATTTCTAATTCATTAGCTAATTCAATCGCAGACAAACCTTTATTTGCCGTAAAAAAGAGATACATTCCTAAAATCAATTTATAAAGATCTAGCTTATTATCTTGAAATATAGTATTAGAAAGTAAGTAATGTTGATGACCACATTCTTTACATTGAAAGACATCACCTCTTTTAATGGAATAGTAATGTGTACATCCACATTTTTCACAGTAAAAGCCAACAGGCCATTTCATTTTAAAAAAGAATTTTACACATTCATCATGATTATTTGCATATTTTCTAGTTAAAGTAATTAAAGAATCCTTTTTTGGTTTTTGATTTTTAGCCATAGTATCCACCTCTTTAAGAAAAGTATATAATATTTTAAAGAAGTGATAGATTATACTCCTCGGTTTAAAGTGAGAATAACGGAGTTAAATCAAAAGATGTGTCAGATGGTTAATTAAGTTTTTTTAAAGAAAAAATGATTTTTGTTGTCTATATAAATAATGGAGAGAGAAAACATGGAAACAAAAATCAAACCAAGAAATAGAATTACTGATTTTAAAAATGATCTTGTCTTTAAATTCATGTTGAGTGATCTCAATGATTCTCGCTGTTATTATTTACTTAAGCTCATTATTGAAGGCATTACAGGCATTCAATGTCAGGAACTCTTTGTCTTAAACAGTGAAGTCAATCCTGAACATCTAAGTGATAAGGATATGGTCTTGGATGTCAGAGTGAAAACTGATGAAGAAAAATTAATTGATATTGAAATGCAAAACAGTTCTCTTACTAAAGAAGTCCATTATCGTTTTCAAATCTATGGAGCAAGAATGATGGATCATCAAGTCAATCGAGGAGATATCTTATACAGTGAAAATGTCCATGAAGTCTATACCATTCTTTTTGTCAATGATATCGATAGAGACAATCTTCTCTTGATTGATACCTACATGCCACGTAATCAACTAAACCATGTCAGAAAGTATAATCTGCTGACTCATCATAATGTCTATCTTCCATTTATTGATGCTGTTGTAAGAGAAAAAGGGCTTAAGAATTTAAATGCGTTAGAACTAGCTATTTATACTTTATATCATGGGATAACAGATGATATAATATCATTAAACAGTGAGGTGGTTATCATGATGAAAGAAAAGATGGATCAGTTCAATGAAGATGAAGAACTTGTATTAGCAGCCAGTAAAAGACAGCTTGTCAAGATACAACATCATCAAGAGAAAGTAAGAATACGTCAAGAAGGTAAAGAAGAAGGCTTAAAAGAAGGAGAACTTTTGAAAGCTAAAGAAAAGACATTAAAATTATTCAATAAGCTCTTTCCTGATGAAAATAATGAATTATTAGAAAACTTAACACTATTACAATATGATCAAACATTTGATGCCTTGTTAGAAAACGAAGATTTAAAAACGATTAAAAAAATCATTGGAAAATGATAATCCAATGATTTTTTAATAACACACATAAATATAACGTCCAAATTTAACAAATTCTGTTTTCTTCCTTAAGATACGATTTCTTATTTCAAAACCTGCTTGTTTGATTTCTTGATCCATTTGTTCATAACTTACTAAAACAAGTTTATTACATAATTTTCTAGCACTATTAATAATATCACACTGTTCTTTATAAGTAATCGGTGTATAAAGATTATAAGGAATATCAATAATAGCAATATCGTAATGTCCTTGATGCTTATTAATATCATCTTTTGTAATCAACATACCATCAAAACCAAAGTGATTAAGATTACATCTTGCTTTCCATGAAATATCCCTTGAAATATCAAATCCTTTGATAGAATATCCTAAAGCTAACCCTTCTAAAACAACTGTACCCATTCCACAACATGGATCTATCATTGTTTTTGTTTGATCATTTTCTCCAGCAATATTAATCAATGTTCTTGCAAGTCTAATATCTAAAGAATTTGAAAAAGTATTTGGTTTATCATCATATTTTTTCCATGATGGAACACCATGATGATAATACCCAATAATCCATAAGTCATTCACTTTTGTAAGAGCAATTGTATGTTTTGGTTTGGACATATTCACACTGCCCGCTATAAACCATGAAATATCTTTACATTTATCAAGTGTTTCTTGATAATCTGGATGACTAATTGGATTTTTTAAATAAATAACTTTAAAATCTTGATAATTATGTTTTTGTAGTTTAACCTTCTCTTTTAAGTCATCAAAATTGGAACTTATCGCCCAAATATCTATTTTACCTTTCATAAAAACACTTATATTGACATCAATATCTTTATTTGTAATAAAACATTGTTGATATTCTTCATGAAAAAGATATTTAAATTCTAATGCACATAAATCATATTCTTCTGGTGGATAATTAAATAAATAAAAGTATTGTTTCATATTTTTCTTACCTCTAGTGCCCTATTTTAACAACACATCTTCATTTTGGCTACTGAAATAATCATAAATATGATATATTATCTCCAGGAGGCAATTATGAACTATTTAAAAAACTTAAAAGAACAGTTTACTTTTGATCAACTGTTATTAATATTTACATGTTTTAGTTTTACTTTTCCTTTTTATATATTAGGACCTATTTTATTGATTGAATTTATTTATTTATTGGTATCAAAAAAAGCAATCATTGCCTTAAAACAAACACCACAAATTAAATTTCTCTATTTGTTTGTTTTAATCTCATTAAGTATCTCCATTATTCATAAAAATATTTTAGGAGCACTTGCAACACTAGGAATATTTATTGCGATTGTTTTAATGGTTTATTATCGAAAACATATTAATCAATCGACCTTTGAATTTATTATTGATATGTTGATTGTTTTATCTATTCTTTGGGCAATATATGGAATTTATGAACAATTTCAAATTTATCATCGTTTAGGTGTTGATCATTTCACCTTTAAAGTTTATGCAAGACGTGAAAATCGCTTAAATAGTGTTTTCTACAATGCTAACTATTATGCTATGATGATTGAATTTATTGCCGTATGTACTGTATATAAATTTTTTACTGTTAAAAACAATCTAAAAAGAAGTATTTTTTATGTTATTGTTGGTTTTTTAAACTTATTCATGCTTTATATGACAGGATGCCGTGCTGGTTATGTAGCAATTGCTGGAGCTATTTGTTTATTTCTTATTTTTAATAAAAACTATAAATTATGTGCTTTGATAGCTCTTGGTTGTTTAGGAATTGCAGGTTTCTTTGTTTTAAATCCTGATAAGTTTCCTAGAATAGAATATTTGATTTCAAATTTAGATGTTAGAATTCAAATTTGGAGTTGTGCTATTCAAGGTATAAAAGCTTCTCCACTGCTTGGACAAGGACCATTTACTTATATGATGATTTTAGATAAATATAATGGACATTTAACACAACATGCTCATAGTGTTTATTTAGATCCTTTACTTTCGTTTGGAATTATTGGACTCGCATGTCTTGTTCCTTATATTTATGATAACTGTAAACGTCTTTATAAAGTAAAAGAGCATTATTCTTATATTGCTCTTGTTATGGGATTTATAGGTGTGTTATTAATTCATGGTATTTTAGATTATACGATTTTTTGGATACACACTGGTTTATTCTTCTTATTTGTATTATCTAGTTTTGAAATGTTTGAAACAAATCGTAATTAGCGATTTGTTTTTATTTTTGATGTAAGCGCCAAATAAAATAGTGGATAAAAATATAGAACTCTAAGAACTACAATATAGAATGTGGAGACTCCATAAACTATATTGTAGTTTTTATATTCTCCAAAAACTATATGGAAAGGAAGAGAGACTATATGACAGTACAGGAACTTACCGAAAATGAAAAATATAAATTTTGGTATTTTAAAATCAAAGAATGCAAGGAAAGTGGTTTATCTGTCAAAGATTTCTGTGACAAAAACAATATCAAGCCGTCGACTTATTATAATTATCAACAAAAAATCAGAAATATTTTATGTGATCAGATAAATGAAAACAGCTACAAGAATGAAGTATCCTTTGTTTCTGTTGAAAAGCAACCACACAATAATGAAAAGATTATCATTATCAAGGGAAGCATCAAAATTGAACTCGATTCAGATACACCTTACCAAAGTATTGAGCCTCTTTTGAAGTCACTATTATGATTGGTGATATTTCAAAAGCCGAACATATTTATATAGCTGTTGGCTATACAGATATGCGTAAACAGATTGATGGTCTTTCAGCTATCGTTCAACAGAACTTCAAGCTTGATCCTTTTTCTAATTCTGTGTTTCTGTTTTGTGGTAGAAATACAAGAATCATGAAGGCACTGTATTGGGAAGGTGATGGTTTTGTCTTACTTTATAAAAGACTTGAAAATGGTAAATTCAAATGGCCAAGAGATGAATCAGAAGCTCGAGAAATAACCCCTCAACAATTCAGATGGCTGCTTGAAGGACTTTCTATCGTACAGCCTAAGACCATTCAGAAAAGTTATCCACAAGTTGTACTGTAAAGCCTTGATTTCATAGGATAATATGCCTGTTTATGGTATAATGGATGTATGAAATGGAGGTGCTTTTGATGGCTGATTCTACTACAGGTACAGTTGAAAATTTAGCTTTGGTAATGGCTAATCTGTCACATTCTATTGAAGAATTGAAAGCTACAATTGCATCTTTGAACAGTACCATTGACAGTTTGAAAGCTGAAAATGAATACTTAAAAAACAACAATGAACTTTTACGTGAAGAAAATGCCTATTTAAAGAGAAAGCTGTTTGGTACCAAGAGTGAAAAGATAACACATTCTATGGATCAGCTTTCTCTTTTTGATGAAGCAGAAAATGAATGTGAACCTGAACTGCTTGAAGATATCTCATATACCAGAGCCAAAAAGAAACAAAAAGAGAAAATTGATATCAAATTAGACAAGCTAAAACATGTAAAAAAAGTTTATGATGTTGATGAAAAAGACAGAGTATGTGATGAATGTGGCTCTAAATTATCTTATGTAGGTGAGGAATTTGTAAGACATGAAGTTATTTATGAACCAGCCAAACTCTATGTAAAAGATATTTATCGAAAAACATATGAATGTCGAAACTGTAGAAAAAAAGGAAAGGTAGTCATGCTTAAAGCTGGCACACCTCAACCGGTTGTTCCACATTCATATACATCGCCAAGTGTACTGTCACAAGTAATCATTGATAAATATGTAAATCATATGCCACTATACAGACAAGAATCAGAATGGAAACGATTAGGAATGAAACTTTCAAGAACGACAATGGCAAACTGGATCATCATTGCCGCCAATGAATATTTCATTCCATTGGTAAACAGGATGCACGAACTGATGATGAAGGAATCACATATACATTGTGATGAAACGCCAGTTCAGGTATTGAATGAACCAGGTAAGAAGGCTACTTCTAAATCATATATGTGGGTATATTCAAGTATCAAAGAAAGTAAAAGACCTGTTAAGATATTTGATTACAGACCTGACAGAAAAGCAACCAACCCTCAAGAATTTCTGAAAGGATTTGATGGTACTATCATTACTGATGGCTATTATGGATATAACCATATAGATGGTGTAACCAATGCTTATTGTTGGGCGCATGCCAGACGGAAGTTCTATGATGCTTTGCCTGTAGATATGAAGAATGCATCAGATACACTCGCAAATACAGCCATTGAAAAAATAGCTAAACTGTTTGCGATAGAAAAACAAATCGAAACATTATCACCTGATAAAAAGGAGAAAGTACGTCAAGAAAAATCAAAGCCATTAGTTGATGACTTCTTTTTATGGTGCAAAGAAAATCAAAACAAGGTGTTAACAGCTTCTAAGACAGGAAAAGCTATACAATATGCCTTGAATTACGAGGCAGGACTGCGTTCATTTTTAGAAGATGGTCTTGTACCTATGACAAATTCATTAGATGAACGTACAATCAGACCATTTACAGTTGGTCGAAAGAACTGGCTGTTTTCAACTTCTACTAAAGGAGCTGAAGCAAGTGCTGCAGTCTTCAGCTTGATTGAAACAGCTAAAGCCAACAAACTTAATCCATATGATTATATTGAATTCATTCTGGATTATTTACCTCAACAAGATCTGGTTGAAGATCCAAAGAAATTGGATTGGTTCTTACCATGGAGTGAAGAAATAAAAGAAGAATTTGAAATAAAAGCCGACTAAATTGATCATTGTATCAATTCAATCGACTTTTTTAAATACACTATTTTATTTGGCACTTACATTCAATCGACTTTTTTAAATACACTATTTTATTTGGCACTTACTTTTTGATATGTTTTATAGATTGTTGCTACTACAAATAAAAGAATAGATAACTCTAAATATTCTATATTAAATACATGTTTATAGACCCAATCAACAATCATAAAAAGCATTGGTATTCCTACCCAAACAATTGTTTCAATTAATTGATTTCTTTTTACATCCATTTTGATCACCTCTTAACAAGATACTACTCCTTTTTATGTTAAGAAAATATCAAATAAATGTAAAAAAAAGAACTTCTTTCGAAGTCCTATGCTCTAGCATTCATTGTATTTTATTTTAATGAATTGACATATTCCATTTGATGTTTTGTATTTTCTTTTAATTCTTTTTGCATTCCTTCTAATGTCATATGTTCTACTTCTTTTGCTTCTGATTTCTTTCCACATACTTTTTCAAATGCTTCTCTTGCATCTTGTTGTAATGTGTTTCTCATTTGATTTCTTTGTTCTAATCTCATTTCTGATTCTTTGATTTCTCCTGCTACGGATTCAAAGATTTCTTCTTTTGTTAATTCTTTTCTTACTTCATTTTCATGTTTTACATCTTGACTATTTTTAAAATACTTTCTTAAAGATTCTTTTGCTTCTGCGTTAATTTCATTGATACTCATAATATTTATTCCTCTCTTTCCTAAGACACCTGTAGCTTATGCTTTTTTAGATTCTTCGAAAAGAGTATTGTATACATTTTTAATTTCATTAACAAATTATTAATTTTGTAAGAGCTTTATTTGTTAATGAGATTTACAATATATAAAAGAAATACTTGATGCAATTAAACAAATCACTGCTAAAAACAAATAAGCATATAGCATTGAAAAATGACTTACAATATTTCCACAAATCATAGGAAATAAAGTCATTCCTAAAGCATACACCGCTTGGAAGAAGCCCATTGCCCTGGCAAGTCCTGAAAAAGATTTTCAATCAAAAAACCAATGCCATTATTGAAAATAATTCTAAATAAAGAAACACATCCTGAAGATAAAGCACCTATAAGCATAATCATTTTATGTTTATTTTTATAATCTTCCAATAATCCTACCGATAAACGTAAGCCCATTTGTGATATCCCATAAGTTCCTATAATAATTCCAATAAATGACTCCCCTCATTGATGTTATGTTATGTTACATCAATATCATTCACTACTATGAGAGTGTCTGTCTACTCATGACGTACTTATCACTTCGAATTACACTTATAGATAAGTACCTTGATATGCACCAAGTAGTCATAAGGTCTCACAGGGTCATCGCTATTTCCTTAATATCATGCCAACTGACTTCACAATATAAGGCCTATGTTATCGACTAGTTCATTGATAACACAGTAAATAGACTTCCACATTTATCGCAATGTCGTCACACATTCTACTGCCACACCTTCAATTCACACTTCGTTTCGACCACTCTCGAATACTGCATCTCCTTCACACACCGCCTTACGTTGATGCATTAGATTAAATTTCTCGAATAGCACTAGTGCGCACGATGTAGGACTTTCACCTACAGGATTTCTACATCCCATGACGCATTTTAAATTAATAGAGCCCTATCTTGAATAATCATTTATAAGTAGAAAATGTCATGTCCCTGTTGACATAACATATAAGCTACTGCCTGTCGCACGAAAAGACAACCCATTTAATTAGGTTGTCTTTCAGTGCGAGATTTTCTCAATCATCCTATTAATTTTGAGATTTAATTAAAGATTCATATACAGTTCCTTTACTGTCTTCTAAGGCTTTATTCCTATATTCCTTGCTTTTTGATTCATTACCCATATTTTTGTAGATAACTGATAATAAGAATTCGAGATAGGGAGTATCTGCATTGTTTTTAGTATATTCTGTATTTTCTAGATCAGATTTTAATTCATCAAAATACTTAATTCCACCACTAATTAAAGTATCATTGACCATATCCATCTGTCTATATAGGGCATGATCATTTGTCGTGCTAACCATTTCCAACAAACGATCAATCATAGGTGCATTTTTCTTATCTACATATATATAGAATACTGATTTTGCAAGAACAGACTTCTGCTTAGAATTCATAGGAACATGATCTATTATATTGTTTACTTGAGTATCTATTTGTTTATCATCATTTAGTTTTAGATAAGCATTTAAAAGTAAGTATTCTCTATTAAATGAAGGAATACATATCTTAGCTAGTTTAGTTGCTATTAAGTCTTCTATTGCCTTAATATCATTGTTTTGAAGTAATGTAAGATAGATTTTTAGAAGTTTCTTTCTGATGATCACTGGAATAATTCCAATAACAGCAATCACTATAGCGACAATTAACATAGCATTCATACTTTTATGCCCCTTTCTCAATCAACTTTATAATATCATTTAATTCATTAATAATTATATCTGCCTGACTCTGATCTAAGCCAAACTTATCATCTTTTAAAGCCAATACCTTAATACCAGCTCTATTTGCAGCTAATATTCCTTTAGATGAATCCTCAATAATAATAGCTTCATCTTTATTCACATTCAATTCTTTGATTGTATGTAAATATATTTCTGGATTGGGTTTACTTTCTTTGAATTGTTCACCACTTACTATAAATGTGAAATACTTTCTTAAATCAACTTGATCTAATGCAGTATTAATAGTATTTAAACTTGAAGAGGACGCTAACGCAATTTTATAACGTTCACTTAAGCTTTCTAAAACAGAATAGATCTGTGGTCTAACGACTGCTTTATAATCACAATCAAATGAACGAAAATATTCTTGAAGCATATTTTTAAATGTAATGAAATCTGTTTTATTGTTCCACATTGTGTATGCTTGTTCATAATATAATTTACTATCAATACCAATAAGAGGAATACAATCACTTACTTGTATTTCTATATCATGCTGTTTAAAAAATCTTATCAAATCATTTATATACATGGTTTCACTATCAAAGATGACACCATCCATATCAAAAATAATCGCTTTAATCGTCTCCATCATAATTCACAAAATTCTCCGTTTTTGCAGCTGCGATAGCCTTAAATTCTTTTAATAATGGATGTTGATAAATAGAGTGTAAGTCATTTGAAACAATAAAGCTTAATAATTGTACAAATGGTAGATATACAAGTGGACTTAATTCACTTGATACCGTATCACTCAAACTTAAAACATGACCATCTCTCGATAATTGAGGGTTGTTTGAAATCAAATAAGCTCGATTTGTGACTTTTCGTGTAGCCTTATATACTTGTTCTACACGTCGACTTGCACCATCGTTCCCATCAAAGAAAATCACATTGTATTGTGGCGTTAATTGAAGGTTTGGTCCATGGATATACTCTTCAATTTCATAGCAACAACTTGGAATATGAATAGTTTCACCCATTTTTAATGCACTTTCAAGTGCTGTTCCATAATTAGCACCCGCTCCACAACTGTAAACCCAGGACATAGATGAGAAATTCTTATAATGTTGCTGAATAAAGCTTGTAGCCTGATCAATCATTTCTTCATTTAAATCAACTGCTTTCTTTAATTCATCCAAATACTCAATCTTTCCAGAATACGCAATTGCGAATAAATCTAAGAATAACGCAAGTGAAGAAACACCCTTTGTAACATAGCCAACTAATTCTTCACCAACACCATATTCAATCACAACATCCGCAACATCTTTTACATCGCTGTTTTTATTTCCTGTTAAACAAATAGCTCTACATTCTTTTTTCTTGATGATTTTTAATGCTTCTATTGCATTTGTACTTAACCCACTCTGTGTAACCACTAGAACTAAGTCGTTCTCTTTAATGTCATTTTCATAATACGTAAATGTATATGGCATAATGATTCTTACTTCTAAACCACTTACTTTTTCCACAAAACTTCTCGCACAATAACAAGCATTATGACTTGATCCAGAAGCAACAAGTAAAATACGTTTTATTTCTTTTTGTTGCACTTCTTTCATCAATGGATCAACTAGTGTAGTATATTGTTCAATATTTGTTTTTAATACGTCTGGTGTTTCTTTAACATAATCAAGCATTGTTAATTTATTCATAATATACCCCCAATTATTAATATATAAAAGGTGGAATGAATCCACCCCTTATATTTTAGTATTCTAATCTTCTGTAGTAACGACGGATTTCCATAGGGTGACGAGTTTCGATTTCCATATGAACATCGATTCTGTTGTTTACAGCATGCATTACATGGTGAGATAAGTGTTTACGATATTTTTCACTAATTCCCTTTAATTCGTAATCTTTAGAGTCGATGATTGTGTAGTTTTCACAAATTCTTGGAATAAAGTTAGCTACACGTTCAGATAATGGACGTTGAGCATCTTCACCGATATAGATAGTAACTGGAGTTTCTTTAGTTACGATTTCAAACATACCGTGGAAGAATTCATTTGATGTGATTGATTTAGTTTTTAACCATAACTGTTCTTCCCAATAGCACATTGCATATGAGTAAGTAGCACCCCATTGATTTCCAGCACCTACAAAGTAGTGCATTTCATCATTCCAGTGTTTTTTAGCGAATTCAACAGCAAATGGTTCAGCTTTCTTTTCAACTTCTACTAAAGCTTCTGCTAAGTATTTGTCAAATTCAGCATACATATCTTCGTAGTCTTCTAATTCACCATTGTTGAACATGAAACGGTCAGCAACCATGAAGAACTTTAACTGTTCGTTAACTGGGTAAGAAATCTTGTAGTCTCCTAAATCTAATAAGATAGCTTCTTTAGCATCTACAAATGAGATAACTGTAGAGCCAACTTCAGCTTTGATCTTTTTGATAGCATCAACTACTTCTTTAGTGTTTCCAGTTACAGAAGAGATAATAACAACTGTATCTTTAGTAATACGTTTGTTTCCTGTAGTTAAGTATTCAGCAGCATTTTCTGCCCAAGTTTCAATAGCACTCATTTCTTTCATATGTACTGTAGCCTGCATAGCACTTGCCCAAGTACCACCAACACCTAACCAGCAGATGTTTGAATATCCACGTTCGCAGATTTCATCAACGATTTCGTTGATCTGAGGGCGTAGAGCTAATGCGCCATTTACGCTATCGATTTTTTCCTGTTCATTAAATTTAATCATTTCCATTTTCTTTTCCTCCATTTATTTTAAATTTATTAACAACCTAAGATACCAAAGAATGCTCCGATCAATCCGATCACAACACAGATTAATAACAATGTAGTTGTCTTAACATTTTTCTTTTTCAATAAGTAGTAAACTAGTAATGTGAATAATAATGGCATTAAACCAGGCATGATATTATTGAATACATCATTTAACGTAGTTGCTTCATTACCAGAACCAAACTTCAATGGGAAACTGATTGCTACGTTTTCAGCAGTCATACCACCAACAACCATCAATCCTAAAACACTTGCTGCATAAGTAAGTTTTGACATTAATCCATTTTGTTGGATCTTAGCCAAGAATCCACTACCTAATTTATAACCAGTATTCATTAAATAATAACGTAATCCCTGAGCTGGAAGGTTGAAGATTAATAAAAATAAGATAGGTCCTAAGATATTTCCTTGATTTGCTAATGATAGACCCACACCAGTAGCGATAATACGTAATGTTCCCCAGATGAATGAATCACCAATACCAGCTAAAGGTCCCATTAATGAAACTTTTACACTGTTGATACTTTCTGTATCAAATTCAGGATCATTTGCGTTACTTTCTTCCATAGCAGCACTAATACCTAAGATTAATGTTGCCAATTGTGGCGTTGTATTGAAGAATTCCAAGTGACGCTTCATAGCTGCAACCTGGTCTTCTTTATTTGGATATAACTTTTTGATAACTGGTAACATACTATAGCAGTATGACATATTCATTTGTCTTTCATAGTTCCAAGACCATTCCAAACCGAATGAACGCCAGAATACTTGATTTAATTCTTTTTTAGTTAATTTATTAGAAGTCGTCATCTTCATCCACTCCTCCTTCTATAGCTGTTTGAGCTGAATTACTACGTAACTGAGTTAATACGATAGCAATGATGACTCCAAAGATTGCGATCGCTGTTACTGGAATCTTTAAGTATACGCTTAATGCGAATCCTAAGAAGAAGAAACATGCAACGTCTTTTTCCATAATCATCATTAATAATAAACCGAACCCAATTGCAGGTAATAAGCCCATTGTGATTTGTAAACCATTTGAAATCCATGTAGGAATGACATTTAATAAAGCCTGTACAGCAGGTCCACCAGCATAGTAACCACATGCCACGATTACACCGATAATTAAGTTAACACCGAAGAATCCACCTAATAAGTGCATTCTAGCAACTCCAGCCATATTTCCTTCAGCTGCATATTTATCTGCTTTGTGAACAAATGGAGGTAAGATGAATACCATTCCAACGTTCTTTGCGATTAATACTAGTGAAGCAACTGGTAAACCTACAGTTAATGCAGTTTCTGGTCCAGCTCCTGTTGTAATTGTGAAAGCTGTTCCTAATACAGTTCCTGAAATCATTTCAGGTGGAATACTAGCACCGATTGAGAAAGCTCCCATAAATGCTAATTCTAATGTTGCACCTAGAGTAACACCTGTTTGAATATCACCAAGTACAATACCTGTTAAAGTACCCATAACCAATGGTCTTGATAGCAAACTTGTACCGAACAAATACTCAGCATTTCCAAGCATTGCTACCAAGCCAAGTAAAATTGCTTGTAGTAACATATTTCTCCTCCTATAAAACTTTTTCTACATTTACTGGATTATCTTCTGGAACCATCTGAATTGTTACATCCACACCTGCTTCACATAATCCTTTTAAAATTGTTTCTTCTGCTGGTGTAATATTCATTGCTTTAGAAATATTACGAGTTTCAGCAGTTGCCTTAGTACCACCAAGATTTAATTTTTTGATGTTACACTCTTTACATAATCTTTCAGCATCCTTAATAGATTCAACTACAGTCAATAATTTATATTTGTCTGTAACACCACTATTGATTGCCTTTACTGCATCATCCATACTTTTAATAACTAATTTCACACCACTTGGCTTTGCCATCTTGATTGATGTTTTTCTTAAATCATCTTTCATAACTGCATCACACGCAATTAAGATACAATCTGCTTCAACTGCATTTTTCCAAGAAAAAGCAACTTGACCATGTAACAATCTGTGATCCACTCTTAATAATTTAATCATTTTCTTCTCCTCCTATTAGAAATCTTCATCATCTTCGCTTGTCATTCCATTCATAACAGTCATTCCATCTTTAGCTGCTTCGATCAAATCGTTCGCTTCTGCTAATTCAAGTTTTCCATTCAAGCCTTTCATTACTGCATCTAATACTAGTCCCATGTTCATTCCTGAGAAGACCATTACATTATCTAATACTGCAAGTTTAGATAATGCTGTGTGAACACTTCCACCTTTAATATCACATAAGATTAAGATTTGTTCTTCACACTCTTTTGCTTCTTTCAAAACTTCTTGATAAAAGTCTTCAGGATTTTGTCCAGGAAGCAAGCTATATGTTTCTATATCCTTAGCTAAATCTCCAACAATCATAGAAACTGAATCTTTCATTCCTTTAGATAATCCTCCATGTGATGCAAGTATGATTTTTGCCATATTCTCTACACTCCTTTCTTTTTCATTTAAGTTCAAGCTTCATGTCAGTTTATAAATTCTTTCGCTTAATCTGTACAACTGATTTCCACTTATACTCAAGCAAGCTTCGTGCCAGTTTATAGATCAATACATTCAATCTGTACAACTAACTTCCACTTATACCCAAGCAAGCTTCGTGCCAATTTAGAGATCAATACGTTCAATCTGTACAACTAACTTCCACTTATACCCAAGCAAGCTTCGTGCCAGTTTAGAGATCAATACGTTCAATCTGTACAACTAACTTCCACTTATACTCAAGCAAAAAGTGTGCCAATTAATAGCACACTAATCATTAATAATATAATTGTATATATATTCTACTTCTTCATCTGGAATCTCAACGTTGTAGTATGTCTTAACTTCTTTCATTGAGATATTTACTTGATCTATAAACTCTTGATGCTTTTCTTTAAAGTCTTGATCAGTAAAGTTTGAAATAGCCTGTCTTGTAACTAATCTTTCTACAAGACAGCAGATATGAACATATAACCCAAAGCATGTTCTATTTTTAAATCTTTTATGTAAGATATTCTGTAGATGGTCAATTGCTTTCGCAACATGTTCAAGTAGTTTATCCGGATTTAATATAGTTAAGTTATTCATGACATTGGATAATGTGAAATTACGTAAGATATTCTTTTCAAATATCTCCATCTGTTCTTTTTTCATATACTTTCCAAAGTATATCTCTATCGCATTTTGACCTTCATTAATGATCAATTCCTGTATACCAATATACTTCATAGATTCAATGTTAGGATCAAGTGTTCCAATAACACATACAACCTCATAATCATTCATTAACTGGTCATAAACCTGTTTACGTATTAAAGCAGGATAATCATAAGTAATAATCTTTAGATTAGTATCTTCAGGTAAAGAATTGAATAAAATTTCTTTGATCTTATGCGCTGCACCTAATCCTGATGCACAAGAACAGATTACAATAGGTTCTTTCTTTTTCTTAAGTTCTACATGTGTTTTATAGATGTTTTCCTTAAGAATAGAATCAATGACTTCAGTCACTGTTTTATTAAGTTTAATTCCCTGTCCTATTTCTAACGCACATTTAGTATTAATATTGTTTACTAAGGCAATATCCGCATTACTTGTATCTAATCCTTGATATATTTCTTCAAGAGAACCCATATCAACTAATAAATAAAGCTTTGAAATATTACCAACATATGCAATATAATCATTAATCTTTCTTGTAATAGCTTGTACATCCACATCTAATGGCATATCTATTGCATCAAATATATAACTATTCAACATTCTATTGGCTGCTTCCGCAATAGAACTTGCAGTTGAATAACCATGCGCAATAATAATCGCAATTGTGAGATCTTCACCAGAATGTACAAAGTACTTAATCATACAAATACAGATAATACACTCTACAAAGTCATCAATATCCTGATTCATATTATTCTTTAAGTAATGAGAAACATCCTGTCCTATTTCATATTCACGATGGAATTCAAGTTTAAGATATTTCTTTAAGTTCTTCACTTCATCATAATTCTCATTGATCCAGTTATTAGTCAAATATGTATTCTTAGAGAATTCTGAGATATATGTAGCGAGTGCTATCAACTCATTATGTGAAGTCCTAAAGCCATAATGTTCAGTGATATTATTAAATATCTTTTCTAGATAGTTAGTAAGATAATCAATTGAACCTGCACGATTATCATTAAAGATTAATTTTTCAAAATATCTATCTACAGTATTCTGTGCATTTATCGCAAATGAAGTATCTCTCTTTATATTAATTAATGATTGATAAAAATCTTTAATGATACCCTGATCTGATACAGGAAGAAGTGTATTAAGAGACACAAGCTTATGCTTCTTCATAATCATAGAAGAGACATCTATACTATTTCTAATACTGTCAGGTAAATCATAAGCATGAATTTCTAACGTATCTGAATTACTTTTATATAATGCACTCACACAACTTGCCTGAATCGTATTAGTCAGTTCACCAATATTACCTACAAATGTATGATTCAGTAACAACTCATAGACATTAGATGAAATAAGAATTGTTTTGTTGATACGCTTCTCTTCATTCTTTAAGAAGTTATACATGAGTTCCAGCTTTTCATTTTCTCCTCTTTGGGCAAGAGATGGAATTGTAAGAATAACAGGAATACGTCTAAGGAATGTTTTTAATAATGCTTTTTGTGGTACTTCTGTTGTTGCAAATATAATTCTACATTTTGATTTATACCACTTATTATTATCACCTACTAAGTGATAGATTCCCTGGTCCATATAAAGGAATAGTTTTTCCTGGCATTCCGCATTTAAACAATGCACTTCATCTAGGAATAATACACCACCATCTGCAAAATGTAATAAACCTAAGTTATCACTATCTGCACCTGTAAATGCACCCTTCTTATAGCCAAATAGGTTTGCTGTGAGTAGTTCTGGGTTATTGGCATACTCTGAACAGTTTACCTGTACAAAATTCTTAGACGCATCAATTAAACCTGTATCTACACAATATTCATACGTAAGTTTAGCCATAAATGATTTACCTGTACCAGTTGGTCCATAAAGCAACATTGGTAATCCAACTGGTGGATAGGCTACTGTTGCCTTAATCTTCTCAACAATCTGATACATACTTTCATTAGACCCAATAAGCTTTTCAAAGTTCTTTAACTCTGTCTGATTGTTTAATTCAGCTTCCAATTCATCCAATGATTTGTATTCATCTGACGAAAGTTTCTTCTTATATTTACTTTCAAGAGAAGCTCTTGAAAGATATAAGATAGGACTTGCTTTAATTTTAATAAGTTTTTTCTCATTAAAAAGTTCATTTAATAATCTTATCACTTGATTTCTACTTAGTTTTAATTCTTTTGATAATTGGGTGGATTGACATTCATCATATGAATTTTGATCCATTTTCCCATTAATCAACAACATTATTTTTTCTTCCAATGAAATCACCTCATTATTCATCATAAAACAAATAAAACTTGTACGCAACATTAGTTATTCGGTATACTATTCAAGTAAATACCTAAACATTAATTGGCACGAATTTTGCTATATATTGATAAGAGGTGATGAACATGAAGCAGAAAATGCAATATATTCAAACATTGAAACAAACTTTAAAATTGAATCAAAAACTATTAAAATCCTTAGATTTCTTGACTGACAACATTGATGATATCAACAAAGCAATACAGGATATACTAGAAACAAATCCTTTTTTAGAATTAAAATCATCAAAGAATTATGATAATCAGCAGTTTATTGAAAGTATTTCTAATAAACGTTCTTTAAAAGATGATCTCTATTATCAGTTATATGCCTATACACATCCTTATAATGAAGATGTAATGACATATCTGATTGAATCATTGGATGATAGTGGATTCTTATCTTATAATCTTGATCAATATATGAGTGACCTTCATATCGATCAAGATATGCTTGATGCACATTTAGATATATTACGTTCATTTGAACCTAATGGTGTGGGTGCCTCTGATGCGATTGATTCTATTCTTATTCAGTTAAAAAATAATAATAAAACTAAAACCTATACACTATTTAGAGATTATCAAGATGTCATCTTAACTCAGAATTATTCACTTATTAAACAAACAACAGGATTAAATAAAGAAGAAATAGATCATTTATTCTGTGAAATACGTTCTTGTAATCCATTCCCTTGTAATATGTATAATACGTTTCATGATGACTATGTATCTCCTGATATACTCATTGAAGTAGAGAATTCAGATATTACTATTACACCTATTAACCAGCCTGCTCTCATGGTGAATGACACTCTATATGAGAAAGTAAAGAATGATGAGAATATGAAAGCTTATTTTAATGAGGCACATTTCTTAATGGAGAATATGACAAAGAGAAATCAAACTGTTCTTATTGTCGCAAATGCGTTAGTAAATATACAAAGTGGATATTTCTTATATGATGATGAATTATATCCATGTACTTTATCACAGCTTGCAAGTGAGACAGGATTCCATGAATCTACTATTTCACGTACTTTAAATAATAAGTACTATAGCTTTAATGGTGAGGCTTATCCTCTTAAAAAACTTCTTGTTTCTCAAACTGCTTCAGGAGATAGCAGTGATTCTATTAAAAAGGCTATTGTTGAGTTAGTAGATGATGAAGATAAAGAACATCCACTTTCAGATAATCAGATTCTCAAAAAACTAGAGGAATTAGAATTACATTGTTCACGTCGTGTTATTGTCAAGTATAGACAACAATTGAATATTCCTTCTTCTACTAAACGTAAGGTGCTTAAGAAAGTAGGCTAACCTATCACTAGGCTAGCCCCTTATCAAACCGTACGTGCGCTATTAATGCATACGGCTTACCAATTTACTATTTATTTAATTTGTGTACGGACTATCTTGATAAAGAATCGTCCATTTTCTTTAATCTCTTTTTTGTGTAGAATGCTATACCTAGTTCTTTAAATTTTTGAATACGTTTTTCCATATCAACCTTATTTCTATGCATGTGGTATTCTACATACTTCTCAATAGTATAGGTTCCCCACATTTTGTAGTAGAACCACCATTTTGAGGGAATTAAACCGATGCGCACAAAGAATTCAATGTTCCATTTATAACACATTCCATATACTTTCTTTACTGTTGGATGTTTATGAATCATGCACATCCTCAATCGTTGGCGTACATATTTGTCCATTTTTTCCAGATATTTGCTCATTGCACGAATTAAATAGTGTGCTTGCATGTGATCTTCGAATACTTTGATGTTAAACCTAGAAGTATCTCGTTCTTTCAAAGACTCTATAAAGAATATAAATGGTCTTCTCCCGTTAAACATAGGAGTCATAAAAGAGACTCTCCTTTACATTTACTGAGAGAAAAAAGTCCTAGAGCTGGTATGCTTGTTCAAATCGATGGAACTCCTTTTGACTGGTTTGGCAACGATCAACGTTTTACTCTCCATATGGCTGTTGACGATACAACTAATGATATCCTTGCTGGCTGGTTTACCAAAAACGAATGCATGTATGGATATTGTAAGATGATGGAACTTCTTATCAAGAAAAAAAGGAATTCCCTTAGCTATTTATTCAGACAAACATACTATCTTCAAAAGTCCTGAAGGTAATATAACATCATTTGGTGTTATGATGGATAAACTTTGCATTGAAATGATTTTCGCAAATACATCTCAAACCAAAGGATTGATAGAACGATACAATGGTACAGTTCAAAGAAGATTGCCCAATGACATTGTCAGGTTCAACATAAAAGATTATGATCAGTTAAATATATGGTTCAATGACTTTTACATAAAATATCTGAATGAAAAATTTGCACATCTTCCAGTTGATCCTGTTTATGAATTTGTAGAGCTAACAGAAAATTACAATTTGAATCTAGTGTTCACTGTTTCAAATACCAGAAAAATAGCAGAAGGCAATATGTTTTCCTATAACGGATATTATTATGTCCCATATGATAAAAATGGATAAGTAGTAAAAATAAAAACTTCAACAGAGATCACAGTTTTATATTTTGTGCTAGAAAATAAAGTAAGAATGAAATATATTGGGATTATTTATGACTGTACATTGATAGGTACAAACCATAAAAACAGACAAGTATTAATAAATGATCATAAAGATTTAAATAATCTCATTCAAGAAATGAACAAAAAAACAAAGGGTTCTCACTAATAGAACCCTTCTTCATTTTTGGTGACATTTTTGCTGAACGTTAACATCACTTATGATAAGTTTCTCTCCGCATGATTTTATATGCTCGATAGACTTGTTCAACTAAGATTAGCTTCATTAATTGATGTGGAAAAGTCATTTTAGAGAAACATAAACGATAATTTGCTCTTTGTAATAAAGATTTTCCTAAACCTAAAGAACCCCCAATCACAAAAGTAATCGTACTCTTTCCTCTAATCATACATTCTTCAATATGTTTTGAAAAAGCCACACTATCAATTTCTTTTCCGTGTAGATCTAAAACGATAACATATTCATCATCTTTAATTTTAGCAACAATTTTATCTGCTTCTTTATCTTTGATGATATTTTCTACATTTTCACTTGCATTATCAGGAATTGGTTCATCTGGTACTTCGACCATTTCCACTTTACAGTAAGCATTCAATCTTTTGACATATTCATTGATTCCATTAACAAGATATTTTTCTTTAATCTTACCAATTGTTAAGATTCTAATTTTCATAATGTCCTCCAGAAACAATTTCTTTTTGATCTGCAATCTTTATATTATCAAAATAAATATGTTCTTCATCAAAAACTCTTTGATATGTATCTAATGCCATTTCCTTTGTATTCGCTTCTTGTGATAAATGGGCCAAACAAATTTCTTTTGTAT
Organism: Faecalibacillus sp.; assembly: GCF_047023275.1. Classification (NCBI taxonomy): domain Bacteria; kingdom Bacillati; phylum Bacillota; class Erysipelotrichia; order Erysipelotrichales; family Coprobacillaceae; genus Faecalibacillus; species Faecalibacillus sp. The sequence goes on from NZ_JBKYAR010000001.1 coordinate 77,025, forward strand.
TTTCACCAATCACCTGCGCCATAACATGTGCACTATATTCATTATTAAGATGGCCCTTATCTCCAAAAATACGATTTTTTAAGAATAAAGGTCTTCTTGTATTCATCAACATTTCAATATCATGATTACTTTCAAAAATATAGTAATCTAAATTTTTTATATATTCCATATTCTTTTGTGAAACATAACCTGTATCTGTCATATAGAGAATTGTTTCATCTTTTCCTTTGATTACAAATCCTAAGGGTGATGTTGCATCATGAGATAAAGGTAATGGTGTAATTATATAATGATCTAATTGTATATTTTGATAATTTTCTAATTCATGACTTTCATCTATACCAGGGATGCATCCTTTTCCACAATAAACAATACTTTGATCAAAGATATCAATATTTTTATTATGATCAATATGATCATGGGTTAATAAAACATGGCAAATGTCATTTTCATTAAATCCTAATTGATTAATTTTTGTATAAAGTTGTCTTTTACTAATTCCACAATCAATTAAAAGTCCGTTTCCTTGATCATAAATGAAAATACTGTTTCCTTTAGAACCACTTGCTAAGACATGATATTCCATTTTTTCCTCCAAAACAAAAATGAGTACCAAGTACTCATTTTCTTATTTAAGTCCGTATTTTTTGTTGAATTTTTCAACACGTCCATCAGCACTAGCAAATCTTTGTTTTCCAGTATAGAATGGATGACAGTTAGAACAAGTATCAACACGTACTTCATCTAATACTGAACCACTTTCAAATTCTGCTCCACATGATGTACAAACTACTTTTACTTTTTTGTAATTTGGATGAATTCCTTTTTTCATTTTTAATTTCTCCTTCCGCCTTGTAGATTTCTCACTACAAAGTAAGTTGCTATGATATATTAACATTAAATTATGTCGTTTTCAAGCCCTTTTTTATAATTTTAATCATCAACTTTGATTCTTCTAATAACAGCACCTAAAGTAATTAATTTTTGATCAATATTCGCATATCCTCTATCTATATGATATACATTGCTGATTTCTGTGATTCCATCAGCAATTAATCCTGCTATTAATAATGCAGCTCCACATCTTAAATCTGTTGCTTCTACTTTTGCTCCTTTTAATGGTGTTTTCCCATTAATATAGCACATAGCTTCATCTAATTCGATATTTGCACCCATTTTATTAAGTTGTTCACAATGTCTAAATCTCTCAGGATAAATTGTTTCTATTACTTGTGATTGTCCATTAGCTTGTGTAAGTAATGCTGTAAGTGGTTGTTGTAAATCCGTCGCAAATCCTGGATACACCTGTGTTCTAACATCTACAGCATTGAAGTTCTTATTATCACCATAAACAATAATACTATCCCCTACATTTTCCATCTTAACTCCAACTTCCTTCAATTTAGAAATAAGTGATTCTAAGTGTTGTGGAATGATATTTTGAATGATAACTCTTTCTCCGGCAGCTGCTGCCATAATCAAGAATGTACCAGCTTCGATACGATCAGGAATGATTTCATGTGTACATCCTTTTAAATGTTCTACTCCTTCAATAGTGATTGTATCTGTACCTGCTCCTCTAATTTTTGCTCCCATTTTTGTAAGTAAGTTTACAACATCTATAATTTCTGGTTCTTTTGCAGCATTTTCAATCACTGTTTTTCCTTCAGCTTTAACTGCTGCCAATAAGATATTAATAGTTGCTCCTACTGAAGCAAAATCTAAATATATTTTTGCACCTACTAAACGATCTGCTGTAATAACATGTGCACCATCTACAAATTCAACTTTTGCTCCTAGTGCTTCAAATCCTTTAATATGTAAATCTATTGGACGTGGTCCTAAAAAGCATCCTCCTGGCGCTTTCATGACAACTTTTTTACATTTTCCAAGTAATGCTCCCATTAAATAATATGATGCTCTTAATTTATCTACTGCATCTGATACTAATGGTACATTTTCCATACGAGAGGGATCAACAATTAAACTATCATGACTTCTTAATACTGTACAATTAAGTTCTTTTAATAAAACTGCTAAAGCATCTACATCACTGATTTCTGGTACTCCATAAATTGTAACAGGACTATCCGCTAAAATAATTGCTGGAATAAGTGCTACAGTCGCATTCTTTGCTCCTGAAATTTCTACTGTTCCATTTAACTTATGTCCACCTTCAATAGCAATAATTTCACTCATGACTTTACCCCTTTTCTTCTATCTATATTCCCTAATACTATATTATAAATTCATTAAAAAAACAACTTAATAAATAAGATTTTAAATAAACAAAAAAAGCCCGAAGGCTTTTTTTAATTCATTAAGCTTTACCGATACAACCGAATACTTCCATTCTATCTTTAACACATTGTTTGATAGCTTCTGCACCTGGTGCTAATAATTTACGAGGATCATATCCTTTTCCTTCTAAATCTTTTCCAGCTTCAATGTATTTACGTGTAGCTTCTTGGAAATATAATTGACATTCAGTGTTTACGTTTACTTTAGATACTCCTAAAGTGATTGCTTTTTTAATCATTTCATCAGGAATTCCTGAACCACCATGTAATACTAATGGTAATTTTCCAGTTTCAGCTTGGATTGCATCTAATGCATCAAAGTCTAATCCTTCCCAGTTTGCTGGGTATTTACCATGGATATTTCCGATACCTGCAGCTAAGAAATCTACTCCTAAGTCTGCGATTGATTTACATTCTTTTGGATCTGCTACTTCACCTTTACCGATGACACCATCTTCTTCTCCACCGATTGATCCAACTTCTGCTTCTACTGAAACACCTTTTGAATGACATAATTCAACGATTTCTTTTGTTTTTTCGATGTTTTCTTCGATTCCATAATGAGAACCATCAAACATGATTGAAGAGAAACCTGCATCTAAAGCAGCTTTAGCTCCTTCGTATGAACCATGATCTAAGTGTAAAGCTACTGGTACAGTGATATTTAATGCTTCTACCATTGCTTTAACCATTGCTGCAACTGTTGTATATCCAGTCATATATTTAGCAGCACCTTCTGAAACACCTAAGATTACTGGTGCTTTTAATTCTTCTGCAGTTAATAATACTGATTTAGTCCATTCTAAGTTGTTGATATTGAATTGACCTACTGCATAATGTCCTTCTTTAGCTTTCTTTAACATTTCTGTTGCTGATACTAATCCCATAACAAATCTCCTTTTCTTTTTTTCGGTTATATAATACTATCTTTTATATAGAATTTCCATAGTTTTTATCATAAAAACCTTATTTTCCAAAAGCTTTTAATAATCTTTGACAAGCATCTTCTAAAACACTTCTAGGAATTGCAAGATTAAATCTTTCAAAACCTTCTCCACCTGTTCCAAAGATATATCCTTCATCTAACCATAAGCCTGCTTTTTCTAACATTGTTTTTTCAAGTTCATCTTTATCTAAACCACATTCTCTAAAATCAACCCAGCATAAATAAAGTCCTTCAGGTTTTACTAAATGAATATGAGGTAAGTTTTCTTTTAAGAATTCATCAAAATATGTGAAGTTATCATAAACATATTCTAACATTTCATCTACCCATAATTCACATTCATTATAGGCAGTCATACAAGCAATAATACCTAAGAAATTTGGTTCGTTAACTCCATAACGATTCATTGTTTCTTGATAAGCTTTTCTTAATTTTTCATCCGCAATAACAATATTAGATGTTTGTAATCCAGCTAAGTTAAATGTCTTAGATGGTGCTGTTAAAATAACAGAGAATTCTTTATAACTTTCATCTACATTATAGAAAGGAATATGTACATGATCACCATAAACAAAATCTTCATGAATTTCATCAACAATGACTAAAACATGATGTTTCTTACAAATTTCACCAATTTGTTTCAATTCATCTTCTTTCCATACTTTTCCAATTGGATTATATGGATTACATAAAATAAACATCTTAACATCATTTTCAACAATTGCTTTTTCAAATGCTACATAATCCATTTCATAATAACTATCTTTATAAACCATTTCATTTTCAATGATTTTACGATGATTTAATTCAATTGAAAAATCAAATGGATAATACACTGGTTTATTAATAATGATAGCATCATTTTCTTTAGTATAAGCATTCACACATAATTTAATAGCTGTTACAACACCTGGTGTAGGAATAATCCATTCTTTATCAACAGTAAAATCATGTCTTCTTTTCATCCAAGAAATAACCGCATCAAAATACTCATCAGGTGCAAACGAATAACCATAAACCCCTTGTTTTATTCTTTTAACTAAAGCATTTTCAATTTCCTTTGGTGATTTAAAATCCATATCAGCTACCCACATAGGTAAAACATCTTTAGGTTTATTATTAGCTTCAATGGCATCCCATTTAGCACAATTTGTCCCTTTTCTATCTACAACTTCATCAAAATCAAACATACTTTCCCTCCTATAATACTTCTTTATCTTTAAATTCATCTTTTGAAAAATGCATCAAAGTCATTCCTAAAGCCATTGAAAGATTCAATGAATCAATATGATGACTATGAGGAATAAAAATTGACTTTCCATAATCTAAATACTCATCTGGTAAACCACTACTTTCATTACCAAAAACAAGTGAATGATATCCTTCTTTTGGTTCAACCTTATGAATATTTGTGGCACCTTTTAACATCAATGTATAAATATCATGATTTGGAAATCTTTTTAAATAATCTTCAAAACTATCAAAATATTCAATATTTAAATGAAACATCGCTCCCATCGAAGCTCTTAATACACGTGGATCAAAAACATCTACACCTGGTCTAATAATAGCTAAATTATAATAATTGAATCCTAACATTGTTCTCATAATTGTTCCCATATTTCCCATATCTCCTGGATTAACAAGAACAACATGATTTCCTTCTTGTAAAGTCATTTCATATTTTTTTATGATTGCTATTGCAAAACAATTATCTTTCTTTGATAACTTTTGAACTGTATTATCACTTTCAATAAGTTCAATATGCTTTTCTCTACAAATTTCATCAATAATAGGTATTCCTTTATTCTTATAAGAATTACTCTTTATATACACTCTTAAAACAAGATCAGGCCTATTTTTCAATAATTCAATTGTTTCAAAAACACCTAACGTATAAGTATAATCAAAATCTTTCTTATATGCCTTAATCTTCATCCAATAAACCTTCTACTCTCTTTGTTTCTTCTTCCACACTTTCTTTTAAAGATAAGAAATGTTTTTCATCAAAATTTGCTCCTTTATGAATCAAATCAATTAATTCATCATATTTACGACAAGCTAATTTCATTTGTGAATATTTGATTGTTACATCTAATTCATTTCCTGCATCTGCAGTAATTTTATTAACTTCATGATAAATCTCTTTAAACTTAGCATCTAAGTCTACTTTTTGTTTCTTTCTAAAAAACATCAAGCATTCCTCCCCTGCAAATAATAGTATCACAAATTCATCATAAATTCAGTTAATTTTTAGCTTGTCTTTTGTTATAATGTCTTTCGAGGTGATACTATGAAATTATTAGCTTGTCCCAAATGTCATCAACAACTTCATTTAGAAAACAAAACACTTAAATGTGAAAACAATCATTGTTATGACATTTCTAAAAGAGGCTACATCAATTTATTGTTAAATCCTGATAAAGCTACCAATAATCCTGGAGATAGTAAAGAATCTTTAGTAGCAAGAAAAGCTTATTTAAATAAAGGATATTATGATCCTATTTTAAATCAAGTCATTCATTGTATTGATGAATTTAAACATCAAGATACTTTAAGTATTTTAGATTTAGGTTGTGGTGAAGGATATTATACACAAGGTTTAAAGAAACATTTTGAAAGCAGTGATGTTTATGGTTTAGATATTTCCAAGATTGCTATTGATATGGCAACACGTTATCGTAAAGATATTACTTGGTTAGTAGGAAATTCTAAAAATATTCCTATTCTAGATCATAGTTTAGATTTTATTTGCGCTTTATTTACAGTAGTCAATCAAGATGAATTAAAAAGAGCGTTAAAAAAAGATGGTTATATTATTCATGTTACTGCTAATAATCAACATTTAATTGAAATTAAAGAATTGATTTATGATGAAATTAAAGTAAAAAGTGATAAGTATATTCGTTTAGATTTTAATCAAGTGAAAAGTTATGATTTTAAAGAGAAAGTTCATATTTCTAATCGTGAAGATGCACTTAATCTTTTAATGATGACACCTCACTATTATCATATTAAAAAAGAAAAACGTGGGGTTTTAGATACTTTACAAGGTTTAGATATTACAATTGATATCAAAGTAACAGTTTATGCATTATCATAAAGAAAATAATCATTTAGTAATAGAAATTGATGAAAGAATTCAAGGAATGACTCTTCTTGAATTCTTTCATTATCTACATCTTTCTAAAAAAACAATTCACTTACTTCGTCAAAATAAAGATTATACTTTAAATAATAACTATGTTGATTATCAAACCGTTTTAAAAGATAAAGATATTCTTTCAATTAAAGCCTACGAACAAGGTAGAGACTTTATTGAACAAGAAAGTGCATTAGATATCATTTATGAAGATGATCTTCTTTGTATCGTCAATAAACCAAGTCATCTTATTATTCATCCTGATGATAAAAGTAAGATGAATACACTTTGTAATTATGTCAGTTATTATTACAAACAAACACAACAAGATTTACCTATTCGTTATCTTCATCGTTTAGATAAAGAAACAACAGGATTGGTCATGTTTTGTAAATGTGCTCTTTTACAACCCTATTTTGATTATATGATTGCATCTAAAAAAATTAAGAAAACTTATCTAGCAATCATTCAAGGACATTTACCTAAAAGAGAAATGACTATTGATTTACCTATCGGTCAAGACCGTCATAGTAAAAATAAAATGTGCATTTCTAAAACAGGTAAAGATGCTTTAACACATTTTAAAGAAATTAAAACAAAAGAAAATTATACACTTGTAAAATGTCAAATTGAAACTGGTCGAAAGCATCAAATAAGAGTTCATTTGAATCATTTACATCATCCTATTATAGGAGATACTCTTTATGGAAAAACTTCTTCTATGATTAAAAGAATGGCTTTACATGCTTATTGTTTAGAGTTTATTCATCCATTGACTTATCAAACAATAAAAATTGAATGTTTACTTCCTTTTGATATGGAAAAAATCTTTAAATAAAAAAGAACAATGTAATGATAAGACATTGTGGCTCTATACTAAAACTGGAGGGGAAATATATCCTGCTCCAGTTTTCTTATATTTAAATAGACATAGCTTTCATACCGTTTTACAATTTAAATGACCAAAAATAAATAGAAAAGAGGTATTCCACTATGTCCAATTTGAATTATATCAATGATTTATTTAAATCTCTAGATTTTCCTGATAATTTATCTGATTATTTTATTCCTGTCCCTTATGAGGACTCTGATTCTTGCTTTAGATATGGTCTTGATAAGCATGGTCACCATTCTAAATTTATTAGACTTAGATCTGTTCTTAAAGATAATTTCGTCTGTCCTCATTGCGGCGTTATCGAACATCATGAATCTAAAGGTTTACGTAAGATTTCCCTGTCTCATATTGCCAATGGTCATCAAAGATTCGTTATTGAGGTTGAATACAGAAGATATTTCTGTCATTCATGTCATTCTTATTTTAAGGATGATATCCCTTTTAAATTTAAAAATACTAGAATGACTTCTTCTGCTGCTCATGCCTGCCTGATTCAATTTAGAGAGAATACGGCCATGGCCGTTATTTCTCGTATGATGGGTGTTTCTAAATCTTCTGTATACAGAATATTTTTTCATCACATCAAAGTAAAAGAACGATTCTATCATCTTAAGTCTGTTATTTCTATTGATGAATTTAAAGCAACCACTGATAAAGGAACTTATGCTTTTCATATTACCGATCCTATCAACGGCAAAACTCTTGATATTATTGAAGACAGAAAAGAACGCAGTCTAAGAAACTATTTTCTTAGATTTCCCTATAAAGAAAGAAAAAAAGTAAGGATCATCATTATGGATCTTTCCAATCCTTTTCGTTGTATCATGCAGCGTCTTTTTCCCAATGCTTCTATTATCGCTGATCGTTTTCATTATGTAAAATTATTCGGTGAATGTCTAAAAAGAAGCAGACTGGATACCTGTTCTTCATTAAAAAATGAAAAGATAGCCAAATCTATTAAGAAAAATCTTCATCTTTTTGACAAATATAGAAAGGATCTTGATGATCAAACAGAATGGTATGATCGTCATTTAAAAAAACACTTTACCTGCAGAACATATGTTGAACATATATTTGAACAGGATGGTACAGATGAATTCTACCAGAGCTATATGATCTATCAGAATCTGTTGAAACTCATCCATGAAAAGCACAATGATTACAAGAAAGAATTGAATAACTGGCTGAACCATATATTTGAAACAAATAATACATATTTTATTTCGTCTGCAAAAAACATAAGAAAGAACTGGTTTGTGCCAATACTTAAGTCACTTACATACAAAGCAATCTATGTTAGAAACGATAAAACATATGAAACAAGTTTTAATAATGGTTTTATTGAAAGTATGAACAACAAGGTCAAGCTTGTAAAACGAAATGCCTATGGCTACAGATATTTTTATAATTTAAGAAAGAGGATTCTTCTTCATCTTGGGTTCTCATATGAATTTGAGTAAAAGAAAAGAGATAGCTTTCGCTATCTCTTAAGCCCCTCCACTATTGACACGGAGCCGACATTGTTCTTTATATTTTACTATTATGCATTATTTTTTCTTTTTATTTTTTTTATTCTTTTTTTCTTTTCTTTTTGCTGGTTTTTCATCTTCACCCACAACTCTTGTCTTAGCAAGATAATCATGGATACTTCTTTGAGAAGCTGACCCTAAAACAAAAACTCCTGAAATCATTGTAATAACCATACCAATCATTTTTAAATAATAGTCAAAATAGAAACCTGTTGCTAGTGTAAGCATTTGTCTTAAATAATTAGTAACAACAATAGCCGAACCTTCTAATAAGAATAATCCAACCCCTTGTCTAATAATCAAAGTTTTTAAACTCACATCACTATAATCATCATTATTTACAATCTTTATTTTTAACCAATGTTTTGCGAGTGTTTGTCCTGGATATTTCTTATAAGGAATATAAATATAATAAACAAAAGCCACAACAATACATAATATACCTGCAAGATAGGACCAATACGTTGGAAAACCTAAGCTAGGAAAAACATAAAGATCACTAAACATATCTGATCTACCAGTAACTCCCCCATAGAATAAAACAGCAGGAAAACCACTAATAATACCTCCAACTGCCCAATCAATAGCATAAGCTATGACACGTTTACTTACTGGAACTTTTACAGGATTTCTATCTAGCCATTTTGTATGTTTAGCCCACAGTAATTGAATTTTAATTAATAAATAATGCATAATAAATACCTCCTATTTTGAATATAATGCATCCATTGCTATTTTAAATCTTCGCAATCCTTCTTTTAATTTAGATTGTGGACACCCTATATTCATTCTTAAATATTTTGGGCCACCATAAATTTCACCTTTCATAATCCCAATTCCACCAACATTCACTAAAGCATCTTGTATTTCTTCAGCAGTATATGGAACATCTCTTGCATCAATCCAAGCTAAATAAGTTCCATCTGGTGTTTTAAATTTAAAATCAGGTAACTCTTCTTTTATAAATTCTTCTACAATTTTCATGTTTTCTTTAATATAATCATTAAGTTGATCAATATAATCATCACATTGTGTATAACCTATCATTGTCGCATACATACCAAAAATACTTACAGAATTTAAGAAATCTTTTCTTCTTGTATGCATCAAGAATTTTTCTCTAACTTCATCATTTGGTATCATTAAATATGAACCAATTAATCCTGGTGTATTAAATGTTTTACTAGATGAAGCTGCTGTATAAAGTTCATCATATTCATGAATATAAGATAATAAAGGAATATGTTTTCTATCTCTTAATTGAATATCCATATGAATTTCATCAGAAATAATTTTTACTTGATATTTTTTACATATCTTTACTATTTGATCCATTTCTTCTTTTGTCCAAATTCTTCCTGTTGGATTATGTGGAGAACAAAGTAATAATAATTGACATTCTTGTATTTGTTTTTCAAAAAGATCGAAATCTATTTCAAATGTCCCATCTTTCGATATTAAACGATGAGCTACTAATTGTCTATCATTATCTTGAATAACTGTATAAAATGAATCATACATAGGTTCAAATGTTAATACTTTATCATGAGGTTGACTTAATAAACGAATCAATAAGGAAACTGAATACATCACAGTAGGACTATATAAGATCCAATCTTCTTCAATATGTGTATGATGTCTTCTTTCAAAATATCCTGTAATAGATGATTTAAAATCATGATGATTCCATCTTGTGTATCCATAAATTCGATGATGTGCCACCTCAAATATTTTTTCAGTAATAGGTTTAGGAATAATAAAATCTGTATCAGATATTGAAAATGGTATTAAATCCTTTTTATTAAAACGATCTTGTATATAATCCCATTGCGTACAATAAGTACCTAAACGATTATGAACTTCATTAAAATCATACTTCATTTATTTTTCCTCCAAAATAATATAATCCTTTGTTGTTTTATTTAATGGTACACCTACACCATCAATAATAACAACATCATCTTCAATACGAACACCACCAACACCAGGAACATAAACACCTGGTTCACAAGACATCATCATATGTTCTTGTAAAACTGTTTCACTCTTTGAATTTAAAGTTGGTCCTTCACCATCTTCTCCAATTCCTAGTCCATGTCCTAAACCATGATTAAAATATTCACCATAACCAGCAGCCTCAATCACATCTCTAGCTGCTTTATCAACATCTTTTCCCTTAACTCCTGCTTTAATAGCAGCAAGACCAGCGAGTTGTGCTTTTAAAACAACATCATAGATTTCTTTGATTTTTGGATCAGGTTCTCCAATAAAACACATACGTGTCATATCTGATTGATAATTTTGATATTGAATACCAAAATCAATCATAATAGGTTCATGAGCTTTTACTTTTCTTGAAGTTGGACGACCATGTGGTAAAGCTGTTCTTTCACCTGTTGCTACTATTGTATCAAAAGACATTTGTTGTGCACCAGATGCAATTGAATAATATTGTACTAAAGCGCTAATTTCATATTCACTCATCCCTACACGAATGTGTTCAATTACTTTTTGATAGATTTCATCAGTAATTGCAATTGATTTTTTCATTGCTTCAATTTCTTCATCTTCCTTAACAATACGAAGATGAGCAATTTCTTGATCCAATAAAAGAACTTCTATCCCTAATTTTTCTATTTCTCGATATTCCTTAACTAATACTTGATACGCTTCTACCCCTAGCGTTTTACAATTTTCTTTTTTTAATATTTCTTCTACTGTCCCTAAATAATTACGTCCTGTTAAATGTGGATTATGTAATATAATTTCTAAATCATGTTCTTTTTCTTTGGCTTCTGTAATATAACGCCCATCTACAATTAAATAGCCATGTTCTTTTGTAATCAATACTTGACAACCACTACCAGTCATAGTATTCATCCATTTTTTTACTGTTTTACTTTTAATTAATAAAGCATCTATATCTTTTTCATCTAAAAATTCTTGTATTTTATTTATTCTTTTTGCCATTTTTAATCCTCCTACAAATAAAGGCAAGTCGAAACTTGCCTATTAATTAGAAGTCTAAGTCTAAATCGTCTAAGATAGCTGCATCTTCTGCACTGATAGCATTAGTTTCTTCTTCTTTATTACCATAAGTCTTTTCATATGATTTAACAAATGGATACCATATTAAAATAGATAATATTAATTGTACTGCATTAACTACTATAGACATAGGATCCATATTTGTTAAGAATCCTTCTAAGAATACACCTACATATGGTGGTGTGAAGGTTGAACATTTCATAATACCTAAATACATTGCCCATCCTCCTAATGAACCAATAATACCACCACAAATAACAAATGGAATAAAGAACATTGGATTTAATACAATTGGCGCACCAAATAGAATTGGTTCATTAATTCCAAATAATGCTGGAATAAATGATAATCTACCAACTTGTTTTAAAGCTTTATTCTTACTCATTAAGCACCAGAATACACAACCAATAGTAACACCACTACCTGTAAAGTTACCAAATGCTGATTCAGGTCCAGGAGCATAGAAGTGAGTTGCTACACCACCAGCTTGAACAGCAGCAATGTTTTCTGCTAAGAATTGAGTCGAAATTGGACTTGTAATTGGGCTTAATACTGATGGATGAATACCAAAGAAGAATATTAAAGCTTGTAACATTTTTAAGAAAGTATAAGCAATTGGATTATCCATAGATCCTACCAATGGTGCAAAGATTGCTGTAAAGATTAATGGTGGCATTGTATTTAATACATTGACACAAACAATACGTACAATTAAGAAGAATCCAATAATGATTACTGAAATAGGAATCATTTCAAAAGAACGAGATACGAAATCAGGTACTGTATCTGGCATCTTGATTGTAAAGTTTTTCTTTTTACACCAACGGAATAATTCAACAGCGATAAATCCTGCAAACATTGCGCAGAATAAACCTTTAGGTCCTAAATAAGTTTTAGAAATTCCACCATCTTCTGTGAATTCTACAACTAACATTAAGAATGATACTAATCCCATTGTTACACATCCTGGAATATCTAACTTATAAGAGTTAGCTAATTGATATGCAATGATTACAGTAACATAAACTGACATTAAAGCCATACCTACATTATAAGGAATATAGATAATATCCAAATTTGCTAAGATCCATTGAGAAATTACATGATTTTCTCCAATCATATTTGGAATTGCTTCTGGGATCAAACAAAAACTACCGATAATTAACAATGGTGTCATTGCAACCATTGCTTTTTTAACAGCGCTTAAATGAACTTCTTTATCCATTTTATCAGCAAGCGGTGCTAAATACTTTTTCATAAAGTTCTCAAATTTTGAGTACATCGTTTTTTCCTCCCCATAAAATTATTTTTTTAAATCTGCTTTTCTACGTGCAATTAACGCTTGTTTCATGACAGTTGCCCCATCCATTTTTCCATATGTTTCTTGATCAACAATAACATAAGGAATCTTACGAGGTTCGATGATAGGTTTTACTGCATCTAATTTATGTGCAACTTGTGGTCCTAAAACTAAAACATCACAATTGTCTGCTTCAGATTGTAGAATATCAATTGGAATAGCGATAAAATCAAAATCAGCATCATTTAATTTTGCACTGTTATGTACTGTATCTTTCATACTATTCATAAGCATTGTTGTAGAAAGTCCACCTGCACAGCATAATACAATTCTCATTATTTACCCTCCTTTGCTTCAAATACATTTATTAATTCTTCAATTAGATCTCTTGCTAATTGAGAAGTCATATAATGGTCTTGTGCATGAACCATTAATAACCCAACTTCTGGCTTATTTCCAGAGCCTGACATTTCGGCTTGAATAAGCTTTGTTTGAACAGTGTGAGCTTGTAAATCAGCTTCTTTAGCTTGTTCTAATATCTTTCTTGCTTCATCATATTCACCTGTTTTTACTTTCTTCAATGCTTCAAAAGCTAAAGATTTGCTTTGTCCAGCTGAAGAAATTAATCCTACAATAATTTGTTCCGTTTCTGTCATTTGTTTATCCTCCAATAAAATTAATAAAATTTTGATAATCTTGATATGTCAAATGATCTATTAAGCAGTTAACTAACTGTGTCAAACTTTCTAAATCATCACTATGAACAAATGAATAAGATCCATGACAATATCTAAGTGGTATTCCTAAAACAAGTGCCAAACGTCCACCTTTTTCTAAGTGTGCATTTCCAGCATCTGTTCCTCCTCCACCGAACATATCGCTTTGATAAGGTATTCCATGTTCATTGGCTAATTCTTTAACATATTTAATCAATTTTTTATTTGGTGAAAGAGTTTTGTCATAATGAACAATCATTGGTCCTTTACCAATTAAACGATGATTCGTATAGTTTTTAACAAGTTCTGGATTATTTGCAACATCAAGTGCAAAAACAATATCAGGATCAATAAGATGAGTCGCTGTTTTACCACCTCTTACACCAACTTCTTCACTACTTGTTCCTACAAAATAAATATCATTTTCAACATCTCCATGAATTCTTTTCATTGCTTCTATCATGACATAGCATCCTGTTCGATCGTCCATTGCCTTGCCAGCAATCACTTTATCTTGAAGCTGTCTTGCTTCACTAGCAAAACAAACCATGTCACCAACATCAATTCCTAAAGCTTTTACTTCATCTGCACTATCAACTCCAATATCAACGTACATTTCTTTAACGTTACCGTTGCTATCTTTAGTCACATTTAATAAACCTTCCACTTTTTTACCATCTTGCGTCGTAATTCTAACCATTTGCATTTCTTTGCTTTTATTTAAAACTGAACCTAAAGCTACTAAATATACAAAACCAATATCAGAAATATGTCTTACCATAAAACCTACTTCATCTATATGAGCACAAAACATGATTTTTAAAGGATTTGGTGAAGTCCCTTTTTTATGAAAAACAATACTTCCTAAACGATCACTAAAAACTTCATCACTATATTTTGCTAATTCTCGATAGAGAATCGATCTTACTTCATCTTCAACTGATGCTACACTATCAGCATTACTCAATTCTTTTAACAATTCACTATTCATTATTTCCACCTCCTATTTCTTTCATTAAACTCATCATTTCTTCAAAAGAATCAACCTTCGTTAACATTTCAACATAATTACTCTTTTGCATTAAACGATATAACTTTTTAGTTATTACTTTATATATTTCAACTTGATCTTTCTTTAAACAAATCATAAAAACTATTTTTATTTCTTTGCCATTTTGTACAAATGGTTTCTTTAAAATAGCTACAGAAATCATATTTTTAAGTGCGTCTGTTTCAAGTGGATGGGGTATACAAACTCCATTTGTATAAATAGTACTTACATACGATTCACGTTCAAAAATCAAATCAGTATAGCCTTTTTTACCGTAACCTTTATCCTCTAATTCTTGTCCCATCATCCGAATAATATTTTCATAACTATCTGCTTCTATAAATTTAAAAAAATCTTTAGAGAAGAATGAATAATACATAGGATTATCTTGAATCAAAGTATAAGGATCATATTCTTCACATTGTAAAATTTGTTTAATCTTCACTAAATCTCTATCATCAAGTAGTTCTTTAATATAAATAATTGGTGCCTTGATTTCTTGAGATAAAGGCATGATTGTAAAAATTAAATCGGGTTGAAAGGCTTTTAATTCATCTTGTTGTAAAAACGAAAATGTTTGTACCTCTGCTTGAGGAAACAATGATTCAATTTGTATTTTAATCATATAAGCACTTCCACCACCTGATGAACAAACAATTCCAATACGATTATAAGATAACAATTTACCTTGTTTTTCTTTTTCCATATGGGATGCAAAATGCATCGCTACAAAACCAATTTCATCAAATGTCACTTCAACATTATATTTTTCATGTAACATGCTACAAAACTGAAGTGCGATGTTAAACATCATTGGATATGTAATATTCAGCTCATTGGCTAATGGATTTTGATATGAAATTTTATTATGTAATCTATCTATTAATAATGAAACATGTGCTAATAACATTTTCTTAAAGTCTTCATCTTCAAGAAACTTCGTATCATATTTTTCATCTATTTGTTTTATAAATTCTTCAATATCTTCTTTTAAATAATTTGTAAAAGAAGATATTGAACCTATTTCTCTTTTTATATTTTTTTGTAAAACGTCTAAAATTTCTTCTATGCTTTTTGTATTTAATCCTATTGAATATTTCTTTTCTAATATTCCAACTAAAAATTCAACAATTCTATGAATCTCATCATTTTTATCAAAAATAAATTCCTCTTTTTGTTCATCTTGTCTATGTGCAACATAAACAACAATCTTTAAATATTCAGCCACATTTAAAAGTTCATTATAGTTGATTTTCAATCCTTCTTTATTCAACTGCCTAATTAACTTTTGTTCAATGTCATTAAATTCTTCAACAACATCATTTACTGCCGTTTGAATAAAAACATTTTGATTTAAATATTCTTCAACTAAGTACTTTTTAAAAGGTGTCAATTCATAACGTAACAAAATACCATAATGTGTTTTTCTTTCTAATTCAAAATGATAACTCTTTGCTAGATTTTCAACATCATTCATATCATGCTTTATAACAGTCTTAGATACTTGAAAAGTATCTGCAATGTTATCCATAGAAATATATCCAGTTTGAATAGCAAGATAAGCTAAAATTTGTGCTGGTCTTTCTTTAACCTGAAAATAAATACCCTCATTTAAGCTTTCCATAAAATCTTTAAACAATTCTTCATTTGTTATTTCTAAGAGATATCCAGAACCTCTTTTGTTATGAAATGTAAAACCTTTTCGAGGAGAAATACGCATTAAGTATGATAAGTCATTTTGAATCGTTCTTTTTGAAACATCATACTTTTGAACAAAGTAATCTAGTGAGAGATATATATTTGAATTTATAAAATCTTTCATAATTAGATACATTCTCATTGGTATTTCCACCTTCCTCTATTTTTATTATATCAAATTAAAATTTTGTCAAAAGGAAACCTTCTACATTTAAAAATGCAATAATTTTCCTAATCTCATCAAAAAAAGATATTGAATATGATTTTAACATCTCTATCATTTAAAAAGTTAAATATTACAAAATATGAAAGCCATAAAAAAAGAAGTCTAACGCTGTTAGACCTCTAGAAATTATCTTTTAATCAAAATAAGTAATTTTTAAATCTTTAAAGAATGCTTCTGTTCCAATATCAACAAAGAAACCAATATTTCCTCTCATAGATTTATCATGAATCATTTGATCAACTACCAATAATGGTTGAGGATCATCATTTAAATAAAATGTAGCTTTTTCATCTTCAATAACTGCTTTTAAACTGATCCATTCATTTAAATCAATATCTACTTGATTTTCATATTTTGTAATACCATGTTCTCTAAAATAAGCAAATGTATATGTCGGATAAGAAAAATACTGACAACCATGTTGTTTTCTTACTGGATCATCACATTGTCTACCATTTGTTGGTCTTACATAAAATGATTCAAACTTTGTATCATCTTCATTAATACGATAAGCAATACCAATAAATCCTCTAGCAAAATCAGGAGCATCTTTTAATAAACGACTTAACATCTTCACTTCAATAATTCCATTATGAAATGATGAATCAACTAATTTAGCGTACGTATTTTCATCATATTCATTAATTTTTCCACTTTTAACAACTCTTAAAACCTTTTCATTATCAATCACTTCATTTGAAATATGTGTATAATTTTCTTTCCAATTTTCTTTATTAATCATTTCTTATCCTTCCTTTCAATAACATCATAAAGTATCTTTTTTATTTGGTAAAGTAGGCACTTTTTTGTAACCATGATTTAGCACTTAATTAATTTGAGTGCTAAAAAGTTCACATTCAGTTAACATATAAGACTATAATACAAATTAGCACAAGGATATGGTGAGTGCTAAAGGAGTGAATAGTATGATTAAACCATTGCATAAATTTGTATTAATAAAAAAAGAAGAAAAGGAAAATAAAACAGCAAGTGGAATTGTTTTATCTACTGAAAAGAAAGAAGTTCCATCTATTGCAAATGTTATTGCAGTTGGAGATGAATGTACTTCTTCTTTAAAAGAAAATGATCGTGTCATTTATAAAGAATATTCAGGAACTAAGGTAACTGTAGACGATCAAGATTATATTGTTATTGATGAAAAAGATATTATTGCGAAATTTGAATAAGGGGGCAGATATTTATGAGTAAAGAAGTAAGATTTTCAAATGACGCACGTCAATCAATGTTAAAAGGTGTTAATGTTTTAGCAGATGCTGTAAGTGTCACATTAGGTCCTAAAGGACGTAATGTTGTTTTAGATAAAGGATATGGTTCTCCATTAATTACAAATGATGGTGTAAGTATTGCTAAAGAAATAGAACTTGAAGATAAGTTTGAAAATATGGGGGCTAAACTTGTTTATGAAGTAGCCAATAAAACAAATGATGTTGCTGGTGATGGTACTACAACAGCTACCATTTTAGCGCGAAATATGATTGTTAATGGTTTAAAGGCTGTTGACAAAGGAGCTAATCCTGTTTTAATGCGTGAAGGTATTGAAAAAGCAGGTAAAGAAGTTGCTGATGTTGTTTTGAAAAATTCACATAAAGTTGAAACAAGTCAAGATATTGCTTCAGTAGCAACTATTTCAGCTGGTAATGAAGAAATTGGTCAATTGATTGCTTCAGCAATGGATAAAGTTGGTAAAAATGGAATTATTAATGTTGATGAATCTAATAGTTTTGACAATGTCTTAGAAATCAATGAAGGTATGCAATATGATAAAGGATATGTTTCTCCTTATATGGTCACAGATCATGATAAAATGACTGTTGAAATGGAAAATCCTTATATCTTTATTACAAATCATAAAATTAATAATTTACAAGAAATCCTTCCAATTCTTGAACAAATCGTTCAAAGTAATAAACCATTATTATTAATTGCTGATGATTATGAAAATGAAGTTATTTCAACTCTTGTATTAAATAAATTAAGAGGAACATTCAATGTTGTCGCAACAAAAGCTCCTGGATTTGGAGATAACCAAAAAGAATTATTACAAGATATTGCTGCTTTAACTGGTAGTACCTTTATTAATAAAGATATTTCGATGGAATTAAAAGATGTCACTCTTGATCAATTAGGAACAATTAAAAAAGTAATTGTTACAAAAGATCATACAACAATGATTGCTGGAAATAATCCATCAGATAGTTTAAAACAACGTATTGAAAGCATTGAAAATCAATTAGCTAAAACAACTGCTTCTTATGATCAAAAACAATTAAAAGAACGTTTAGGTAAATTATCAAATGGTGTTGCTACAATTAAAGTTGGAGCAACAACTGAAAGTGAATTAAAAGAAAAGAAATTACGTATTGAAGATGCTTTAAACGCTACAAAAGCTGCTGTTGAAGAAGGAATTGTTATTGGTGGTGGAGCTGCTTTAGTAGAAGCTTATAAAGAAGTTAAACCTCGTTTAAAAGCTGTTAATGTTGATGTTCAAAAAGGTATTCATATTGTTATGGAAGCATTGTTTGCACCAATTCAACAAATTGCTGAAAACGCTGGATATAATGCTGAAGATATTGTGGAAAACCAAAAAAATGCCCAAAAGAATTATGGATTCGATGCTAAAAATGGTCAATGGGTCGATATGTTTGAAAAAGGTATTATTGATCCTACAAAAGTAACACGTAGTGCTTTATTAAATGCATGTAGTATTGCTTCCTTGTTTATTACAACAGAAGCCGGTATCGCTGATGCAAAAGATACTTCTGCCACTCCTGCAATGCCAACTCCTACAATGTATTAGTAGATATTGAAAGTGGTCCGGAATGACCACTTTTTTCTTGTATATTTTCCTCAACAAATAGTATAATATAATAAAGTATATCGTAATATACTTTATTATATTATACTATTTGTTGAGAGGAGCTTTCAAAATGTTTATCGGGAGAAAAACAGAGTTAAAACAACTTAATGAACAATATAATTCAAGCCGTTTTGAATTTGCCGTTATTTATGGTAGGCGAAGAATTGGAAAAACATCCTTAATTCAAGAATTTATCAAAGACAAAAAAGCTTTATTTTTTACCGGTCTAGAAACAACCCAAAAACAAAATTTAATAAATTTAAGTCAAGTTATTTTACAAAGCAGCTTAGATGATATCACTTTTAATTCTTTTCAAGCAGCTTTAGAAAATGTTTTTGAAAAAGCAAAGAAAGAGAGAATTATCTTTGTTATAGATGAATATCCTTACCTTGCAAATACATATCCTGCGATTTCATCTATCCTACAATTACTTATTGATAAAAATAAAGAAGATTCTAAACTCTTTTTAATATTATGTGGTTCTTCTCTATCTTTTATGGAAGAGCAAGTTTTAGGATACCAAAGTCCATTATACGGAAGAAGAACTTCTCAATACAAAATAAAACCCTTTTCTTTTTTCGAAACTTGTGATTACTTCAACTCATTTTCTTATGAAGAAAAAGCGTTTATTTATGGACTAACCTCTGGCATTCCTCTTTATATTTCACTATTTCGTGAAAATAAATCATTAAAACAAAATATTATAGATATCTTTTTATCAAGTAATGGTTATCTTTTTGAGGAACCCACAAATTTAATTAAGCAAGAATGTCGTGATCCATCAACCTATAATTCAATTATTCAAGCGATTGCCACAGGAGCAACAAAACTTTCAGAAATATCCAATCAAGTAGGAATCGAAACAGGATTATGTACAACTTATATAAAAAAACTTATTTCTCTTGGAATTATTATCAAAGATTATCCTATTTATAAACCTTCTAAAAAGCAAACTATTTATTTATTAGAAGATCACATGTTTCAATTCTGGTATAAATTTATTTTACCTAATATTTCTTTAATTAATATTGGAATGGGTGAAAAAGTTTATGAAAAAATAGAACCCCATTTTTATGAGTTTATGGGTTATATATTTGAAGATATATGTAAACAATACTTATGGCTTCTTAATATCCGTGAAGAATTACCTCTTTTCTTCTTAAAATTAGGAAGATGGTGGGGAAATGATCCACGTATCAAAGCAGAAGCAGAAATTGACATTTTAGCTTATAATGATGAAAATCAAATTTTATTAGGTGAATGTAAATGGAGAAATGAAGAAATAGATAAAAAAGTTTTAGAAAAAGCAATTTTTAGAAGTGAGCTTTTCTCTTTTCCAAATAAATTTATCTATTTATTTTCTAAAACAGGCTTTACATCTTATTGTTTAGAATACGCTAAAACCAATCCATCTATTCATCTTGTTACCTTTCAAGATATTATAAAAGCTTATGAAAGCAATCAATCATAAGCTTTTTTACTATATCGTCCTGTTATAGTAAAATGTGTTTGTTCTTCAATTTTAAACTCAACTTTAAAACAATCATTCTCTTGTCCATAATATAAATCCACATTGCTCTCAGGAGCAATTTCTTTTTGATAATGCATTGTCATTTCTCCAATAAAATATTTTTCTAATACTTCTTGAGGAATTAAATCCATGACCCATTCAAGATATCTTGCATTATTCATATGTTTATTCAAATCAATGTCACTATATAAAACATGTCTCGAAGTCACTTTATGAGTATCTAATTCTAATAGCGGTTCATATTTTTCAACAAAGCTATTATATTCTTCACATTCAGGAATCGTGATACCCACTTTTTGTGGTCTTACTATTCTTCTTTTTTCAATATCAATAAGTGTCCAAATTGAATAAACGCCACCAACTACTTCATTATTGACTTTTAAATCATATGTTCTAAAGTATTGAATTTTTCTTTCTCCTTTTGCACGTGTAGAAACTGTTAAGTTTTCTCCTACTATAAGTGGTCTTATTAATTTAACTGTTTGTTTAACTAAAACCCATCCATATTTCCCATTAAATGATTCATTCCACAAACCTATTTCTATTGCATTTTTAGTCGCAAGATTAGAAAGTTTTGATAATAAATCAGCATATTTATATTCTCCATAGTAATCTACATTTTGATATTCTATTTCATATTGTTCACTTGTTTCACTATTTTTCATTTTTTCTCTCCAAAATGTTTATTTTTTATTAAATTAATAATAATATATTTATAATTAAAAAGAAAGGATAGAAAACATATGAAGACAACCAATAAGAAAAAAATATTATTTATTTCAATTATTTCCTTAATCACAATATGCTTACTTTTTTATTTTATTTTTTCTTATTTTTCTACCCCTATTCAACCTCGAACAGTACATAAAAAAACTAAAAAAGAACCATCATATCCTACAGTCTCTTTCGTAGCTGTAGGTGATAATATGATCCATGAAAATGTTTATCAATATGCTCTCAAACAAGGAAATAATACAACATATAATTTTAAACCTTGTTATCAACATGTAAAAAACTATATTTCTAGTCATGATTTAGCTTACATTAATCAAGAAACTTTAATTGCTGGTGATTCTTATGGGATTAAAGGCTATCCTAATTTTAATTCCCCAGAATCTTTAATTGATGATTTACAAGATACAGGCTTTAATATGGTCTCTAGTGCGACAAATCACTCTATGGACTTGGGAAAAGATGCTTTAATGTCTTCTGCTCACATTTGGAAACAACACCCTGATATTTTATTTTCTGGTTTATATGAAAATCAAGAGGATCGTCAAACTATCAGAGTTATTGAAAGAAATGGTATTCGCTTTAGTTTTTTAGCTTATACTTTTGGTGTTAATGAAACTAAAAATTATAAATCTATTCAAAAACAATTAAAGACTTATCCTTATATATTAGGTCAATTAGATAAGGAACAAATTAAAGAAGATGTAACCAAAGCTAAGGCACAAAGTGATGTAGTCATTGTAGCTGTTCATTGGGGTAAAGAAGGACATAGTGAATTATCTTCTTTACAACAAGAATATGCTCAATATTTTGCTGATTTGGGAGTAGATGTTGTAATTGGAAACCATCCTCATCTCATTCAACCTATTGAAAAGATAAATAATACACTTATTATTTATTCTTTAGGTAATTTTTTAAGTACAATGAAAGATGTTTATAATCAATTAGAAGGAATGGTTTGTTTAGATTTTGTGAAAAAAGAAAATGAAATCAGTATTGAAAATATTCAATATATCCCACTCGTTAATCATTATAATAATGATGTTGTGACTATCTATCCTCTTAAAGACTATACTGCTTCACTAGCAAGTCAACATAATATTTTAAAAGATCAAAATAATATTGTTAAAGAATTTAAAAACTATGTCAAACAAGTCATCAATAATGATGGTATTAAAATAGAAATGTGAGGTTTATATGAAAAAGAAAATTTGTTTATTATTCCTTATTATATGTATCATTACTGGTATTGTTTTTTTCTATCCTAAAAATAATACAAAAAAAGTAAAAACAACAAAGAAAAAAACACCTGTTATAAGTTATTATCATCAAGAAAATAAAAAACGTTATGATTATTATCAAAAACAACATCAAGATCTAAGTCAAGAGGAAGTCATTACTCTTGTAAATATGAACCGTGATTTTGATTTTTATGGAAAAATCATTAAACAAGAACATCCTAATGATTTAAATACAATTGTTAATAAATATTATCAATTAGATGAAAACTATGAGCCTAGTGATCTTGTTGAAATCAATACCAATGCAGGAACTTATGGAAGTCCTTATAGTAAACATACTGCTAGAAAAATCGTTTATGATGATTTTCAAGCTTTAAAAAAAGCTTGTGCCAATAAAGGGTTTGAATTATATGTAGCTTCTGGTTATCGTTCAACTGCATGGCAAAAAGAAATTTATAATCATATGGTAGAAACTTATAGTGTAGAAAGAGCTGATGAAACTTGTTCACGTCCTGGACATAGTGAACATACAACAGGTTTAGGTTTGGATATTGCTTTAGATCAATATAAATTCGAAGAAGTAGAAAAACATCCTCAATATACTTGGTTTTTAAGTCAATTAAGTCATTATGGTTTTATCTTACGTTATCCTAAAGATACAGAAAATTTAACAGGCTATAGCTATGAAGCATGGCATATTCGCTATGTAGGAAAAGAACTTGCTCAAAAAATAGAAAAAAGTGGTCTTACTTTTGATGAATATTATGCTAGAAACTATTAAGAAGATAGCAAGCTATCTTCTATGTTTCCAATATTCAGTTACAGGTATTTCTGGATTACTTTCATCCCATGGCATTTCATGTCTTTCAAAATAACCAATCACTTGTTTATCATGATTACGAACAGGAACAAAGAATTCTCTTTCTCCTGTTTTTTTATTATATGTTTCAAACATCTCATCTTCACCAGCATCAGCTCGTTTTAAAAATTCTTCTATTTTAATTTTAGAATTTTCATTATGACAATTAAATAAACTTTGATTGATTTGTACACGATTTCCATATCTTTCTTTAGCTGTTTTATTCATATATCGAACAATATGTTGACGATCAACAAAAACAACTTCATAACTATAAGCATCTAAAATACTTTCTAATATTTCTTTTGTAATTTCCATTTTATTCTCCTTTTTCATTTATTATAACATATTGTTTTAATGATTAGATTTTTTAACACTATACTATTTTTGTTTTTTCTTGTATAATAATAAGGTAATTATTCAAAGGAGCGTCTTTTATGGGAGATTTAAAATATTTAGTGCCTATTTTAGTAGCTGTTGTTTTAGTTTGGTTTACTTACCTTATTGTTAACTTCGTAGCTACAATTATTAAAACAAAGAAAAAAGATGAAACAATGATTTGTGGAGTCATTAAACAAGGAAAAGTATTTTATGGAATACTTACTGTTATTTATCTCGTTATGTTTGTTTATTGTATTTATTACATGATTTCTCATTTATTAAATGGAGATGTTGATAGTGTTTATTTACCATTAAATGCTTTAACTATTTATTCAATTGCTTTCTATTTTACGATTCAATGGATTATTTATTTTGGACAAAGACAAGTTTTAATTGGTCGTGTTATCTTTGATTATCGTAAAATTAAAAGAGTTTCTTATCCAAAGAAATCAAAATTACGTTTTACATATGGACAAAAAGTATTAGAAACAAATATTCGTTTTATTGATGATTCAATTCTTAAAAAATCATTACAAAGAACAAGATAAAAAGCAATTTCATTCGAAATTGCTTTTTTATTTAATAGGAATCCAAATATTATGATAATTAAAATATTCCTCTTCTGGTTTCCACATCGAAACAACCTGAGAAATCACATCTCCTGCGAGTTGAAGACTATTTTTTTCCATATATTCAAATGCTGGCTTTAAAACTTCGTAAGTAAGTATTTGACTTGAACGTGATGAAATCGTCATATAAAGACATAATTGTTCAGGATAATAATGAACATATTCACTTTCTTTAAGATCTAATACTCCTGCAAATTCTTCTTCAACACCTATTCCATAATAAAATTCTTTATTTTCATTTTCTATATGTTCTTTAGGAAACACTGCTGTAGAAAAAACAAAAGGAATTTTTTGACAAAATTCTTTAAGTTCTTCACGTTCTTCTTTCTTTAAATCAATCGTATAACATTTTTGAGTATCTATTCGATAAATTCCTGGTCTTTTTTGTAAAGTAAAATTTAAATTTTCACTACGACTAATAAGCTTTCTATTGGTACGTAATCTTTTTAATAAATTCATTTGATAAATAATATTTTTTTCTATGATTTGTTCTTGTTTTTCTAACAAATCATCAATTTCTTCTAAAGATTTACTTTGTAAGATACCTGCAGTCTCTTCAATAGACAGACCAAATCCAAGATAACAACGTGCTCGAATCAACATATGTAAATCCCATGTCGTATAATAACGATATCCTGTTTCTTGATCATGAATAGGCGCAATGATACCTTTTCTTTCATAATAACGAATTGTTTCAGCGGTAATTCCTAGTATTTTTGCTAATTCTCCAATTGTATATGTATTGTACATAATCCACCAACCTTCAAATAGTTTTAAAGTTTTCGCCTTATTATAACATATTTCTTTATTTTTTTACTGATTTTGACTTCATTTTACCCTATTGACTCTCAAATTGTTTGAGAGTTTAAAATGACTTTGTTAAAAAAATAACATGTGATGTTAAATAAATAACAAAGGGAGAGAAAAATTATGGAAGAAAAAAAAGTTGTTCTTATCACAGGTGGAGCAATGGGACAAGGTCGTGCTCATGCTTACAAATATGCTGAAAATGGTTTTAATGTTGTTTTAGCTGATATGTTAGATCCATCTCATGAAGCATTTAAAGAAACAATTGCAAATTGTGAAGCTAAAGGAGCAAAAGTTTTAGCTAAAAAAGCAAACATTACTTCTACTGAAGATATGGAAGCATTATTTGCAGCTGCATGGGAAACATTTGGTCGTTTAGATGTTGTTATTGCTAATGCTGGTGTTATTAACTTCGGTTATACTTGGGAATTAACTGATGAACAAGTTGAAAAAGTAATGGATATTAACTTAATTGGTACTTGGCGTACTGATAAATATGCTACTCAATATATGTTAAAACAAGGATTTGGTCGTATTATTAATATTTCATCAACTTCTGGTTTATATGGTACTCCTCAATTAGCTACTTATTGTATGAGTAAATGGGGTATTTTAGGATTAACTAAAACTCTTGCTAAAGAAGTGGGTTCTAAAGGAATTATTGTTAATGCTTTATGTCCTACTAAAGTTAAAACTCCAATGTGTGAAACAATGGATTATGTTAAATTCATTAATGATTTAACTGGTAAAGATTTCAAATCTGTTGAAGAAATGTATGCTGGTGTACCATTCCTTGAAGTAGAAGATATTGCAAGTATGGTTTATTGGTTAGGAACTAGTAGAGAAGCTGGTAAATTCAATGGACAAGGTGTATCACTTGATTTAGGTACTTTACAATAATAAGGGAGAAAAGAGAATATGAAAATTACAAAAGCAACACGTTGGCGTGTTTTTGCAGGGGTTTGGATTCAAAGTTTATTCACTTCTGCCACTGCATTCTTTAGTTTATTCTGCTTGCCATTTTGTAATCAATTTGGATGGAGTAATTCAGATTTTTCAATGGCATACACAATTTATATGTTTATCTACTGTGCAGTAGGTTTCCTTGGTGGTATTTTAGCTGAAAAATTACAACCAAGAGTTGCTATTTATATTGGTTTAGTTTTATTTGCTGGAGGATGGATCTTAACTGGTTTTGCTTCATCTATTCCATTCTTATATATTGCTTATGGTGTCATTGCTGGTGCTGGTGCTGGAACAATTTATCCTGCATGTTTACCAACAGCATTAAAATGGTTCCCAGATAAAAGTGGTTCTATCTCTGGTTTAGTTCAAGCTGGAGCTGCTTGTGGACCTTTCATTATGTCACCTATCGCTCAAATGTTAATTGATAATTTTGGAGCACCAATGGCTTGTAAAATTTTAGGTGTTGTTTTCTTAATCGGTGTTGGAGCTGTTGCTTGGATGATCGTTCCTTGTCCTGATGGATGGACTCCTGAAGGTTGGGTACCAAGTGCACAACAAAGCAAAGAATTACATACAAAAGATTACAATATTCCTCAAATGGTTAAAACTCCAATCTTCTGGGTATTATTAGTAATGTTTATTTTCGCTAATGCTGCTGGAACTATGATGGTTTCTGCAACATCACCAATTGCTCAAACTCAAATTGGTTTATCAGCTATGGATGCTGCTTTATGTGTAAGTTTAATGACTTTATTTAATATGTTTGGTCGTTTATCATTTGGTGTTATTTATGATAAATTAAAAGGATGGAATTCTTTAATTCTTGTCTTAATCTTAAATGGTATTTCAATGATTATGTTAACAATTGCTCATTCATTTGCATACTTTGTTGTATGTATTGCTTTAGTTGGTTTCTCATTTGGTGGATTACTTGTTGTTTTCGCTCCAATGGTTAAAACAATCTTTGGTTCTAAATATTATAATAGAAACTATGGTTTAATCTTTATTGGTTATGGTATTGGTGCTTTCGTTGGTCCTAAGATTTCAGCAAGTTTCTTTGATGCTACTGGATCTTACGTAATGGGATTCATTGGTTCAGCTATTCTTGCTGCAGTTGCTGTTTTATTAGTCGTTGTTGCTAAAAAACTTGCCAACAAAATGTTAAATGCATAATTTTAAAGGGATGAAAAATTTCATCCCTTTATTTTATACTTTCCTTTTCCTTCTTTAATCAGTATATTCTCATCACAAAGCTTTTTTAATATTCTTTGTAGTTGTCTTCGACTACAGTGAAGATAGTTTATTGCTTCTTCAATACTTTTTAATGAATCCTCACAATAATAATGCATATAATGTAGAAAACGTTCTTCAACACTTTGATAAACAAATTGATTGGTTGAAGATTATTTTAATTTAGAAGCAATTGAGTTTAAAAGTGTATGTAAAAATTGGAGATCTTGATTAAGATTTTTTTTATACTCTTTCAAAGAAAGTGCTAAAGTTTTGACTTTTGTTTTTGCTTCTGCAAAAAACATTGGTTTTAAGTCATCAACAAATTCCATATCTCCTAAAATACATAATTCTTCACTTTGAGAAACAATTGTTTGTCTGCCTTCTTGATCAATAAAAGAAATCAATAATGTCCCTTCTAATACAAATTGAATATATTGTGTTTTTTCTAAAGGATTAATAATTGTTTCACCTTCTTCATATTCAATCACTATAAATTCATATTCCTTAGAAAAATAATTTCCTATTTTGTATTCTTCTTCTTAATTAACCATCTGACACATGTGCATAGTATGGTTCGGATAAATTGAGTACAGTAATAATTGCTTTTTTAGGACATGGATGTGATTTCAAAACATATTTCTGTATTTTGTTCATGAAGTTCTTTCCAGTATATCTATGGTTGAAACGCCATTCTTGTTCATTCAAAAACAAAGGTAAGTCACGTTTAGTTACTCCATGATATATACCAGTAATATTATTCTTTATATCACCAATTAATACATTAAGCCAATACAATCTATGATTTTCTTCATCATAGAGTATTTTTTCTGATTTTAATGTTATTTTATCAGTTAATCCTAAAAAAGTTGTTTTTCCATCAGTGTTTAGTATTCTTTCTTTTGAAAGTATTGCTTTTTTTGAGATGAATCTAACAATATTATTTGTACTATCTACAGCTACTGGCATTAATTTTAAAAATTTTGGATATTTATTTTCTTTATCTGTTGATAACATTACTAAAAAGGGTTGCTGTTCAGTAGCAACTCCTTGTTTGTGTTCTTCTTTACTTTTTGAGCCTATATAAGCAACGTCTGCTTCATAAAAAAAGCTGTCCAGAATTTTTTCACTGTTACTTTGGGACATAAGAATCCTACATTTTCTACAAAGTAATAGCGCTGTTTTATAATTTATTTCTAATTCATTAGCTAATTCAATCGCAGACAAACCTTTATTTGCCGTAAAAAAGAGATACATTCCTAAAATCAATTTATAAAGATCTAGCTTATTATCTTGAAATATAGTATTAGAAAGTAAGTAATGTTGATGACCACATTCTTTACATTGAAAGACATCACCTCTTTTAATGGAATAGTAATGTGTACATCCACATTTTTCACAGTAAAAGCCAACAGGCCATTTCATTTTAAAAAAGAATTTTACACATTCATCATGATTATTTGCATATTTTCTAGTTAAAGTAATTAAAGAATCCTTTTTTGGTTTTTGATTTTTAGCCATAGTATCCACCTCTTTAAGAAAAGTATATAATATTTTAAAGAAGTGATAGATTATACTCCTCGGTTTAAAGTGAGAATAACGGAGTTAAATCAAAAGATGTGTCAGATGGTTAATTAAGTTCTTCTTTTACTTTATTTATTAAATTTTTATCATAAATCTTTTTCATATCTTTATTGTGACACATGTCACAATAATTGACAAATCATTTTGTTATACTTCCCTAGAAAGAGAGGTATTTATATGAATAATAATGATTTATTTGAAAAAGCGCCCATATCTAAAGCTTATTTTAAACTTGCTTTACCTGTTGTATTAAGCATGGTTATTTCTTTAGTCTATAATATGGTTGATACATTTTTTGTGGCACAAACACAAAATACAAACCTTGTTGCCGGTGTTTCTCTATGTACCCCAATCTTTACCTTAATGATTGCTTTAGGAGATATCTTTGGCATTGGAGGAAGTTCTGTTATTTCTCGTTTGTTTGGACAAAAACAAGATGAAGAAGGAAAAAATGTCAGTGGGTTTTGTTTCTATGGAGCTATTGTTTGTGGACTTATTGTTTCAATTATTATGATGATTGCTAGAAAACCGATTTTAACACTGCTTGGAACAAATCAAGCAACGCTTCCTTATGCCAGTCAATATTATACTTACATGGCACTAGGTGCTACTTTGATTATTGTTTCCTTGACACCTAGTAATCTCATGAGAACAGAAGGATTGGCTACAGAATCCATGATTGGAACAATTACCGGTTCAATTGTTAATATGATTTTAGATCCTATTTTTATTCTTTATTTAAACATGGGAGCTGGAGGTGCAGCCATTGCTACTATTATTGGTTATTTTGCATCAGACCTTGTTTTTATTTATCTTACTTTAAAGAAAAGTAAAAAACTGTCTATTTCTTTAAAATATACACATATTACCAAAGATGAACTCATTTCTATTTTTACAATTGGTATTCCTGCTTCTATTACAAATTTAATGTCTAGCTTTGCAATGGCTATAACAAACAATTACTTAGTAGCCTTTGGAAATGATAAAGTAGCAGCCATGGGAATTGTATTAAAAATCAATATGATTGTTTTACTTGTCATGATTGGTTTTGCTTTTGGTGCACAACCTTTAATTGGTTATAATTATGGTGCTAAAAATACAAAACGTTTAAAAGAGATTATTAAATTTGATTTGCTGGTAGAAATTATTTTTGCTTTATGTACATCTATTACTTTAGCTTTATTTACACCATCATTTATTAAAATCTTTATGAATGATTCTACAATTATTCAATCAGGAACTTTAATGTTAAGATTTCTACTTTTATCTTCTCCTTGTGTAGGCATTATTTTAGTTTTTACAACTTTATTTCAATCAGAGGGTAAAGCACTTCCTGCTTTATTACTTTCTATAGGAAGACAAGGAGTTGTTTTTGTTATTTGTATTATTGTTTTATCTCATATATTTGGTTATTATGGCATTATTTGTAGTCAAACAATTGCTGATATCTTAACAGCAATCTTGGCACTTGTTTTATATAAAGTATCTCAATGATAAAAAGATATCTTGTAGGATATCTTTTTATTTTAATATATTTACAATCTTTTCTATTTGTTTTTTATTAAGCGTTTGTCCACCACGTGTATGTAATATACTATTTAATTCCCTTTCATTGTTAATCGTATAATCACTATCTATTGGACTATTCATATTGACAAATAATACATAACCATTTATCCATAAATCAATACCATAATACTTCAAATATTCTTTTAATAAATAAATTTCTCTTTTTAATTGTTTAATAGGATTTCTCACTTCTTTTACATATTCATTATTTCCACTACTTATTTTATACTTATTCCAATATTCATCATCTTCATTTCCTTCAAGTTCGCCACTATAGTTCTTTACTTCAAAAATAAAGACACCATTTTTATTGATAACAACATAATCTAATTCTGTTTCTCTTCCATGAACAACAATTTCTACATTATTAAAGAGAATATCTTGTTCATTGAGATATTGTTGAATCATTTTACCAGCAAGTATCTCTCCTTCTTTACCTGCTCTTTCTTTTCCATCTTCTTCAGTACGTGGCAATAAAAAAATCAGTAAAACGATTACGAGTAAAAATAACATTATTATTTCTATATTCATGATGATCACCTATATCATTATAACAAAAAAATTACAAGGTTTATGCACCTTGTAATCCTTTTATATCTTGATCAGTAATTCTTTTACCTGCTTCTATTTTATTAATAACTTTAATAATACCATTTAAAGACTTTTTATTTGGTTTAATAGTATCACACTTTTTACCTTTCATAGAATAAGTCTTATATGAAATTTCTGATTCTCCTGTAAGTTGAACATTATACATTTTCCATTTAGCCATATCATCTAATTGCATTTGAACAAGTGATTTTATATCTTCTGATGACATATTTGTTTCAAAGCATCCTTCTACAGCTTGTAAAATATTTGAATAATTTGTAATAATCTTAGGAGATATTGCTTTATTGATCATTGCTTTAAGTAATCTTTGTTGATTTCTTCCTCGATCAAAATCTCCTCTAGGTAAAGAATATCTTTCTCTAACAAAGCATAATGCTTTATCACCATTCATTTCATTAATTCCTTTTTTAATATGATAATGTCCATGTAAGGTTGTAAAATCATATGGTGAATCAATAATAACACCACCTAAAGCATCAATAATATTTGTAATTCCACTGAAATTTGTTTTAGCATAATAATTCACTTTTAAATCTAAGAAATCTTCTATTGTAGAAATCGTTTCATTAATTCCATACATTGCTGAATGGGTTAATTTATCCATTTTACCATTTTTATGCAAATTAACTTGTGTATCTCTAGGAATAGAAACAATTAATATTTGTTTTTGAATTGGTGAAACACATACTGCCAAATTAACATCAGCTCTTGAAATTGCTGAAACAGTACCATAAGTATCTATACCTGTCATATAAACAATAAATGGATTTTTAGTCACATTTGTTTCTTGTGTCACTGAATTCAATTTTTCTTGAATCTCTACTTTATATAAACTTTTTAAATTTTCAGAAATTCCTTCATGATTAGCCTCCAATAAAGCCATATAAGCATTATCAGCAACAATGACATCAACATCTTCATCCATAATAGCATCACCTAATGAAGAATAATCTTTATAATCTTTTGTTTGAAATTCTTTTTTTGTTTTATCTTCAATTTCAGCAATAGCCGATGTAATATTCTTTGATCCCTTTTCAGAAGCAATTCCAATTTCTGTATTATCCTCTATATCACTTAAACTTTGATAAATACTATCTTTTTTAACATACATACAAATAACTCTTGTTTGTGTAAAAGAACCTGTAATATTAGATAAAAAACTATTTCCTTTAAATGCCATTACTGAAACAAATCCTAAAGCAATACTTAAAGCTAATGATAAAAGTTTTCCAAAAACTAATCTTGTATATTTATTTTCTCTCTTTTTCTTTCTAATACCTGATTTAATTAATATTGAACTTAAAAGCCATAATAGAAAAATAACAACTACAAGCGCAATAAAATACTTAAATGGTAACATTTTTAATATATAAATGCATCCTAAAAAGATGATTGAAACAATAAATTGTATTAACAATAAAATACGTCTTGAAAACAATTTAGACATAAAACTTCTTTTCTTTTTTTTAGCCATTAAAACACCCTCTTAACAGAAAACATTTTAGCACATAAAGATTACTTATTCAATTCAAGCTAAAAGACATAAAACAACAAAAAGAACTAGATTTAACTCTAGTTCTCCATCTTTTCATTTACAGGATCAATTCCTTTTCTTTGTAAAATTGCATGTACAACATTTCTTTTACCACTTTCACTTCCTGCAGAAGTACATGTTGATAAAGTAATCACTGATTGTACTTGAGATTGATCAAAATCTACATTAATAGAAGATGTTTTAACCATTTCTTGTACAAATGAAGCTGTATCAACAATATGTGTATTATATAAAACACTTGATTCAGAAATAATATGTCCTACAACTACTTTATATTGGCTTACTGTCCCATCTGGTAAATAGATATAAATATAAGGATGTTTTTTAGCAAAGCTTTGGTCTGTATATGATTTAATATTATTAAACATTGAACCATTTTTCATATTATGTCCATAAATAACTGTATTAAAATCATTAAATGGATCTTCATTTTCACTTGCTACAAAAATACTTCCTGCATTTAATTTTTTATGATCTATATCACTATGAATATAAGTATCATTTGTTTCACCTTGTAAAACAGGATAATTAACATTCGTATCTGGAATTTGAATCCATGCTTTTACATCTTTATTTCTTTGTAAAAGCTCATCCCAATTAATTTGTAAGTAACTTTCTTTTTCTTCAGGATCAGTTTCTTTTGTATAATCTTTAGCAATTTCACCATAATCATCATCTATTTTTTTATAATTCAAATAAATATTAACTAAATTATAAGCCGAATAACAAAATACACAAACACAGACAGTCAGTAAAATATATCTAATTGCTTTTTTCATTATACATTAAATTTAAACAACATGATGTCTCCATCTTGACCTACATATTGTTTACCTTCTTGTCTAATTTTTCCAGCTTCTTTTAAAGCTTGTTCACTACCATATTTTACTAAATCATCAAAACTATAAGTTTCTGCTTTAATAAAACCTCTTTGGAAGTCACTATGAATAATTCCTGCCATTTCTGGAGCAGTCATTCCTTCTTTAAATGTCCATGCTCTTACTTCTTGTACTCCAGCTGTAAAATAAGTTCTAAGACCTAATAAGCTATAAGCTTCTTTAATTAATTTATCAAGACCACTTTCTTCAATACCAAGATCTTGCATAAACATATCTTTTTCTTCTTTATCCATTCCTACTAATTCAGCTTCAATCTTTGCACAAATAGGAACAACATCGCTTCCTTCTTCTTTCGCAAATTCTAAAACTTGAACATAATATGGATTTTGCATTGGATCTTCTAAATCTTCTTCACCTAAATTAGCTACATAGATTAATGGTTTCATTGTAAGTAAAGTATATTGTTTTACAATTAACATTTCTTCTTTATCAAATTCAATACTTCTTGCTGGTTTATTAGCTTCTAATGCTGGTTTTAATTTATTTAAAACATTCATTTCAGCTTTAGCATCTTTATCTCCTGATTTAGCTTTCTTTTCTAAACGTCCAATACGTTTTTCAACTGTTTCTAAATCAGCCATGATCAATTCTAAATTAATTGTTTCAATATCTCTAATAGGATCTACATCACCATCAACATGTGTAACATCCTTATCTCTAAAACATCTTACAACTTCACAAATTGCATCTGTTTCTCTGATATTTCCTAAGAATTTATTACCTAATCCTTCTCCTCTACTTGCACCTCTTACAAGACCTGCAATATCCGTAAATTCGAAAGTTGTTGGAACTGTTTTTTTAGGTTCAATCATTTCTGTTAATTTATCTAAACGATAGTCTGGTACTTCTACGACACCTACATTTGGATCAATTGTCGCAAACGGATAGTTTGCTGCTTCTACTTGTGCATTTGTAATTGCGTTAAATAATGTTGATTTACCTACATTTGGTAATCCTACAATACCTGCTGTTAATGCCATCTTTTTCACTCCTCTTTTTTTACCTCTTTATTGTAATGAAAAATACCCATAAAAGCAATATTTTCGTTTTGTCATTTTTTTTCATTTAGAATTATTTTATAATATCAAAGAGGTGATTTCATGTTATCAACTATAGACTTACACGGATGTAGTCAAAGTGAAGCAAAAGTAAAACTAGATCATTTTTTAAAAGGAACTTCTATTGTTAAAGAGGTCACTGTGATTCATGGATATTCTTCTTCTATTCTTTTAAACTATGTTAGAAAAACATATTCACATCCAAGAATTGAAAGAAAAATATTGACACTTAATAAAGGAGAAACAGTTTTTATCTTAAAATAATGGAAAAATTTTATCAAAATAATCTCAATTTCATCCGTCAACATCATTTAGATAAAATATGTGTTGTACTTGCTAAGACAACACCTTATCTTACTGCAATACTTTACGCACTAACACTTTTAATATTATTTATCAATCATTCATCAAAATTATTAATAACAATTATTAAACCATTAAGTTCTTTTTTAATTGTAACAATCATTAGAAAACTCTATGATCGTCCACGTCCATGTATAACATTTAATATTGAACCACTTGTAGGTCATAAAACTGGAGAATCATTTCCTAGTCGTCATACTGTAAGTGCTTTTGCAATTGCTTTTGCCTTATTAAATATTAATATTTATTTAGGAGTCATTGCTTTAATTATTGCATGTATTGTAGGGTTATCAAGAATTATTTGTGCTGTTCATTTTATAAGCGATGTTCTTTGTGGTTTTTTAATTGCATTTATCATTTATTTAATATAACGAAATTTTTATTTCGTTATTTTTTTACTAAAATAAAAAGAAAAACATCAAAAAATTGTCTATATAATAATAGGAGGAAAAATTATATGGATAAAGTATTAGAAATCACATCAAATGATCATATCATCATGATTGATAAACTCTGTAAAAGAATATTAGGTCATCCAGAAATTTTAGGAAGAATTATCAAAGGTTTTATTAAAGAAGCTAAAGATGTATCTCTAGAAGAAATCATTGGAATAATTAAAGGAAATGATGGTTTTCAACAATTAAATAATGTAATAGATATTCCCTATCATGGAAAAGTAGAATTCGATTATTTCTGTTATATCAACTTACCACAAAAAGAGGGTACATCAAAAAGAATCTATCTAGATGTTGAAATACAAAATGTAGAAAATCCAGGCTATGCTCTATTAACAAGAGGAAATGATTATCTTTCAAGAATGATTACCAGTCAAAATGGTAAAGAATATGATTATCGAAATTATGATGGAATGAAAAAAGCCTATGTGATATGGATACTGCCACAGGCAGCTAGAAAAAGAGATGGACATGTTAATCGTTATAAAACAACTGAAGAAAATATCAGTGGAGCAACAATTGAAAGGTTAGATAGCTATGATAAAAATGAACAGATTATGATATACTTAAATAAAGATCATAAGCTAGAAGACAAGTATGAAAGCAGTGATTGGATAAAGACACCATTAGTCATATTTTTTAATAATACATACGATCTTTTAGTAAAAAAAGATGTCATGAAAAAATATAAATTTAAAGAAATAGAGAAGGAGGTTGAAAAGATGTGTAATTTAGGAGAAATGATAGCGAGAGAGAATATAGAAAAAGGACATTCTATGGGATTGGAACAAGGACTTGAACAAGGACAAAAATTAGAAAGAATTACATCGATTAAAAATTTAATGAAAAAAATGGCAATACCATTAGATAAAGCGATGGACTTATTAGATTTATCCAGCGTAGAAAAGGAAGAAATGAAAAAATATTTTCAATCTTAAAAGAACGTGCAAATTACACGTTCTTTTGTTTATTAATTAATATTTTACGATAAAATCGAGAGTATTTAGTGACTTCACTATTAATTTTCTTTACCCCATATTTTTCTAAAAGTGTTTTTTCATCACTAAATAAGTTTGTTCCTAATCCTAGATGTTCACCTTTGATCTTGACTCCTAAACTCGCAAGAATTGTTGGATAAAAATCAAAGATAGCAAATTTTCTATTTTTAGGTTGAAGAGGTTCAATTGCACTATTAATAAAACAATTATAAGGGGTACGTAAATAGTTTTTATCTAAGTGCTTAAAGAATTTTTCAGACATACTTTTATGATCGCCTGTAATAACAATTGTTGTATTTTCATACCATTCTTGTTTTTGACACCATCTTACAAAAGCTTCCACTTGTCTTGATTGACAACTAATAACATTAGCGTATTGACTATCATATTCATGTTTACACTCGTCACAAATATACCCATCTGGTGTATGGGTATCAATTGTCACAAGCTCCATAAAAAATGGTTGATTACTTTTAGACATTTCTGTTAAATCTTCTTTCGCAAATTCAAAGACTTTTTTATCTTCAAAGCCCCAAAAAACATGATAATCTTGAGGAAGTCTTCCATCTTTCTTTAAAGAAGTCGTATCTTCTATTTTAAAATTTCCATGTTGTTTATAAAAATTAGAGGTACAACCAAAGTTTGCATCTGATCCCATTAAAATTCGATTTTGATAACCTTGTTTTTCTAATATTTCACCAAGTGTATAACATCCTGATAAAAATGAAGAATTTTCATCATATTTATCTTTAGAAAGTGGAAATAAAAGTGGAATTCCAGCTTCTTGTGCAACCATTGAAGCAATAGTCCATTGTGTTCCTTCAATAGTATAAGAACCCCCTATTTTATTCGAGTGTGAAAAATTAATATTTTCTTTTGCAAGCTTACCTAATTCTTTAATATAATTATTTTCTTCTTGTCCTCCATCTTCTTTAGAAAGATACGTATTTTCTACAGATTCTAAATAAATATGAATTAAATTTCTTTTTTCTTTAAATTCTAATTCAACATTTTGAGGATCTACATAATGTTCTTCATAAAGTTTAGATGTTCTAACCATATCAAAAACATACGTAATAATTTGATAATTAATTAATGCGTAAAGTAATGTTCCAAGAATTAAAACAGTAATACAAATACCTTGATAATCAAATAAAAAAACAAGTGGTGTTTTATATAATAAAAATACTCCTATTAAAGTTGTTAAAAATGCTGGGGGGGCACAATTTAAAAACCAATCTTTAAAAATACCTTCATCTGTTCCATCACATGGAACCACCATGTGATAAATCATTTGATTTAAGGTTTTTACTGAAAAAGTACGATTTCCCCATAAAATACTAAAGATTACTAACATTACAATAAATAAAATTATTATTAAACTCATATCATCATTCCTTTTTATTGGTTCATTCTATCATAATTTTTTATAAAGAGCGAGAAACAAAATACCCTTTTTTTCGATTATTCGTTATAATACTTACGAAGGAGTAAAAAAAATGAAAGATAGAAAATTATTATTTTTTGATATTGATGGTACATTATTGAGTGAAAAAACTCATACTGTTCCTCAAAGCGCTAAAGAAGCTTTAAAAAAAGCTAAAGAAAATGGACATCTCATTTTTATTAATACAGGTAGACCGATTTCTACAATCGATCAAGAGATTCATGATTTAAATCCTGATGGTTATATTTGTGGATGTGGAACATATATCACTTATCATGACCAAATAATCTATCATCATCAATTATCTAAAGAAAGATGTAAAGAAATTGCATCTCTTATAAAAAAATATGAAATTGATGCTGTTTTAGAATCAAAAGATCATGTTTATTTTAATACCCATATTAAAAATTCTTTTGTTCAAGGAATTCAAGAAAGATATACAAATAATGGTTTCAATGTTTCAACAAGTGAAGATCCAAATCTTTCCTTTGATAAATTTACTATTTGGTTTGATCATGATATTCAAGCCTTTAGAAATAATATTTCTCAAGATTTCGATATTATTGAACGTAGTGAAGAAATGTGGGAAATCGTACCAAAGAATCACTCAAAAGCTACAGGTATTCAAACTGTTGCAGATGATTTTAAAAGCGATTTAGATCATTGTTATGTCTTTGGAGATTCTTTCAATGATGAAAGTATGTTACGTTATGTTAAACATTCTATTGTTATGGCTAATGGTGTACAAGCTATGAAAGATATTGCTTATTTTGTGACAAAAGATATTGAAGATGATGGTATTGCTTATGCTTTAGAAAAACTTGATCTTATTCAAGATTAAAAAAGCCTGCTTGGCAGGTTTTTTCATTTATTATATTAATCTAACTTACATAACATAATGCCTGGATTTTCTTCAAATGCTTTAAATCCCATTTTTTCATAAAATCTAACCGCACGTTTATTATTTGTATCAACTAAAACACATATACCAGGTACTTTTTCCTCTTTTAAAACTTCAAATAAAGCTTGCATTAATTTTGAACCCACTCCATTACCTGTATATTCTTCTAATATATCAATATGAATATGTGCTGGATATTCAGGATAAAAACGTTCCATTTCACGATTAGAAGTAGGAAATCTTTCTGCCTTTACTTCATCTAATTCTTTTAAAGTCAAATAATAAGGATATGCATTTTTTTCATAAGCCTTTAAATCCTTGGCACATAAAATATAACCACACACCTCATCTAAATCATTTTTAAGTATTAAGCATATTTCTTTATCAATATAAGGATCACAATATAAAGCTAATGTTGCCTTTTTAGCATTATCATCTTTATATCTAGATGTTGATTGAGAAATACATACATTTTGTACTTGTTGTTTATATTTTGGTTCATATTTAATTATTTCCATTTTTTCTTCCAAAAAGAACTATTTCAAGTTCTTCCCTTTCATTTTTATCATTCAAATTATTACATAAAAATGACTATATCATCAAGCTCTTAATATTCCTAAAAAAAAGAGTATTTATGAAATTTCATAAATACTACTCTACATGTTCTACAACTTTTTTTAAACGTTTTTCAAAATCACGTCTAGAAAACATAACAATGGCATTACATCCTAAACATTTAATTTTAATATCAGCACCCATTCTTACAATCTTCCATTGATTTGATTTTTTACATGGATGTTGTTTCTTCATTTCTACAATATCATTTAATTGATAATCCATAATTATTCTCCTTGATGATGATAAAATGCTTCTAAAGTATTTTGTAATAACATTGTAATCGTCATTGGTCCAATTCCTCCTGGAACAGGAGTGATTGCATAAACTTTATCTTTTACATCTTCAAAATCGACATCTCCACAAAGTTTATTGTTTTCATCACGATTAATACCAACATCTAAAACAACAGCACCTTCTTTAACATAGTCACTATTGATCATTTTAGCTCTACCTACTGCTGCAATTAAAACATCTGCTCTTTGACAAACTTCTTTTAAATTTTTTGTTTTACTATGAGCGATTGTCACAGTAGCATTTTTTTGTAAGCATAAAAGCGCTACTGGTTTTCCTACAATGTTACTTCTTCCCACAACAACAACTTCTTTTCCTGTCAAATCATAGTTGATTTCATCTAATAAAACCATCATTCCTTTAGGTGTACATGGTACTAAGCTTCTTTGTCCTAAAAATAACTTAGCCACATTTTCTGGATGAAAACCATCTACATCTTTTGATGGATCAATGGCTTCTAAAACTTTATCTTCATTAATATGATCTGGTAAAGGTAATTGTACTAAAATTCCATCAACTGTTTCATCTTCATTTAATTGTTTGATTTCATTTAAAAGTTCTTCTTCACTAAAAGTTGCATCATGTGTGATTTTTAAAGAATCAATGCCTATATAAGCACAACCTCTTTCTTTATTTCTCACGTATACTTGGCTTGCTTGATTTTCCCCTACTAAAATAACAGCAAGTTTTGGTAAACGGTTATATTTATTTTTTATTTGTTCAACTTCTTCTTTTAGTTGATCTTTAATCTTTGTTGAAATTTCTTTTCCACTAATAATCATAATATGTCCCCCTCATATTATTTATGATTATATAGGAAGAAAGGGCCAAATTCAATAAAAAAGGTATAAGCCAAAGCCTATACCTCTTGATTATTCACCTTCGTGAGCTAAAGTATTTTTTTCATATACTTTAAAGAATGGATAGTATACAACCACAGAAATAGCAATCAATACGAACATGAAAATAACATTTCTAATATCCAACGCTGATAAGAACCCTTGTGCAAAGAATGGTGTAAAAGATGGATCAACAATATAACCTAAAGAAACAAGTCCCATACTTTGAACAAGATATCCAAGACCTGATGAAATACATGGCATAATTAAAAATGGAATTGATAAAATTGGATTTAATACAATTGGTGTACCAAAAATAATTGGTTCATTAATTCCACAAATTCCTGGTAAAACACTTAAACGTCCAATTGAACGAATATGTTTTGATTTTGATTTACACATTAATAAAACAAGTCCTAAAGTATTACCAGCACCACCAAGTAAAACATATCTAAACATTTGTAAGTTGAT
This sequence comes from Faecalibacillus sp., assembly GCF_047023275.1. Taxonomy (NCBI): domain Bacteria; kingdom Bacillati; phylum Bacillota; class Erysipelotrichia; order Erysipelotrichales; family Coprobacillaceae; genus Faecalibacillus; species Faecalibacillus sp. Next base: position 118,790 of record NZ_JBKYAR010000001.1, read on the forward strand.
TAAAGCTGTTGGATCTTTTCCAGCATTAACAAGTTCTGCATTTACCCCAGTATTTGCAATACATAAAGCAAAAACAATTGGGAAGACAATAGAAGAACCATTAATTCCAAATAACCATAAAATATTTGAGAATAAATAAATTCCCATAAACATCCAAATATTATCAACACCTGAAATAGCTGGTGTTAAAATTGACATAATAAAATCTGGTAAGTTTTTACCTGTTCCTGCCATTAAAGCAACATTTAAACCATAAATAATAATAATATTAGCAGCAAGCGGTAATAAACTATTTACAAAATCAGTAACTGCACTTGGTACACTTGCTGGAAATGAAATAACAAGTTTACTACTTACAAAACGTGAAATTTCTACTGAAACTAAAGCAATAATAATAGCAACAAATAAACCATCAGCTCCTAAATAACTTGTTGAAATACCACCATCTTTTAATGGTGCTGACACCATTAAGAAAGTACACATAGCAATAATTCCATAAACAGCTGATTTCATTTGATAACTTTCTGCTAAACAATAAGCAATACCAAAAGCAGAAATTAAGCCAACCAATCCCATTGTGTAATTATATGGTAATGTAAGTACATCATAGTTAGCAACTGCAAATTGTTTCCAACCTATTAAAGCTTTTAAAAAGATGTTTCCTGTATGTAAATCAACTAAATCTAAATTAATTGGTGGATTCGCAACAATCAAAAATAATGATCCTATAACGATTAATCCAAGTGGCATCATCATTCCTGATGAAATTGCTTGTAGATGTCTTTGTTGTGCGAGTTTATTCGCAAAAGGCTCTAATATCTTCTCTAATTTTTCTATCATTCTATATTCCCCTCAAACTATAATTTATCTATTAAAATTGCCAACCATTAAATGTAAAGGCTGTATCTACGACATTTTCTGGATCGTATTCTTCTAAAATTTTTGCATAACGTTCTTTATAATCATTATCTACTTCCATTTGTGGAATAACTTTGCTTGCTTCATGTAAGAAATGGAAAGAATCACGTCCCATTGCTTTTCCTCTTACTGTATGTTTATCTAAAGCAACATCAGGAATTTCTGGGAATTTACCCATTGCAAATGATTTAATACAAATATTTTTTAATAAATCGCTTGAACGATCTTTTTGACAGCTACATAAGTAACGAATTGCATGAATGAAATACATTGGTTGATCACCATCTGCATATTCAAAGTTTTTAGACATTTGATAGAGATTATTGACTAGAACTGCAGCCATTGGATCTCCCATTCCAATATCTTCTACTGAAATTGTAAGTAAACGTCTCCACATTTTTTCTAATAATTGTGGTGAAGAAATATACATTTCATAAGCAAACATACATGCATCTTCTTCTTTGGCACGTCTAATTGATTTTTGCAAAGCAGAAATAACCTCATCTCCTGCATAGCCATTTTTTGTAACGATTTTTGACCAAGGGTCGTACATTGCTTTTGCCATTTTTCTTGCTCCTTTATTTTTTCTATGACATAATTATTGCGAGGTGAAACTTATGAATATTGATCATTTAAAAGATAAATTTGATTTAAACGAATTAGAAGTCTCTTTATTGGAATATATTAAGAAAAATCAAAAACGATTGAAAAACATTACCATTAGACAAATGGCAAAAGATAATTTTACATCAACTTCTGCCATCTATCGTTTATGTAATAAATTAGAATTTAGTGGTTATAGTGACATGATTTATCATCTATCTAGCAACACTCATAATAATGCTCCTGCTCAAAAATACGAAAACTATTTACCTCATTTTATTCAATTATTAAATAAACATAAAAATAGTAAAATCGTTGTTTTTGGTATGGGATTTTCAGCTCCAATTGCTGATTACATTTCACAAAGATTAACTCTTAATGGCTTTTGTGCCATGAGTGTTGTTCATATGGAAATGTTAGATGTTAATTTTCAAGACTCAACCTTTTTCATTGTCATCTCTAATTCAGGAATTACAACAAGGCTTGAAGAAGTCGTTAAAACAGCTAAAAATAATCATATTGATATCATTACTTTTACTGGTAATGAAAAATCAAAAATAAGTCAATATGCCACTTTACCTATTATCATCGGTCACTATAATCCTTTTTACCATGATAACCTTGTTCCAAATGCTTTCTTTGGACAAGTTCTCATTATTTTTGAATCTCTTCTCTATTCTTTTTTGTCCTCAAAAAAATAATATACTTTCATCTCTTCGATTAAAATAATTTATTAAGATAAAAAAACATGTTTTCATTTTTGAAACATGTTTTTCTTTTTTACTATTTAATATTTTCAACAATATGTCTTGCGACTAAGATACCATTTGCACCAGCTTGAGCAAGTCCTCTTGTAAGACCAGCACCATCACCAGCAACATATAAATCAGCAATTTCAGATTCAAAACCTTCTTTTACTTTTGGTCTTGCTGAATAGAATTTTGCTTCTACACCATATAATAAAGTATGTTCATTCGCAATTCCTGGTGTAACATTATCTAATGCTTCAATCATTTCAATAATTGATTTCATCGTATTGTATGGTAACACAAGTCCTAAGTCTCCAGGTACTGCTTCTGGTAAAGTAGGATCTGTATATCCTTCTTTTAATCTCTTATATGTTGTTCTTCTTCCACGTTTGATATCTCCATATCTTTGAACAATAACTGAACCATTTGATAATTTATTCGCTAATCTTGAAATTTCATGGGCAAATTCATTTGGTTCATTGAATGGTTCACTAAATGTATGAGATACAAGTAAAGCAAAGTTTGTATTTTTACTTCCAAGTTTTGGATCATGATAAGCATGACCATTAGCAAGCATTGTTCCACTATGGTTTTCAATAACAACATGACCACTAGGATTTGAACAGAAAGTTCTTACTTTTGTTCCTACTGAAGTATTGTAAACAAATTTACCTTCATATAAGTTCTTATTAATTTCTTCCATAACAATATTGCTTGTTTCTACACGAACACCAATATCTACTTGATTATTATAAAGTTTTAATCCTTGATTTGATAAAACTTTTGTAAGCCATGCTGAACCATCTCTACCAGGCGCTAAAACAACTTTTTTAGCGTGAATTGTTCTTCCATCTTCTAAAACAATTCCAGTTGCGTGATGATCTTCAACAATAATATCTTGAACAGATGTTTTAAATTGTAAATCCATATGTTGTTTTAATTCATTAGACATTTCTGTCATAATTCTTAAGTTTTCTTCTGTTCCTAAATGTCTTACTTTTGCTCTTAAAAGTTTTAATCCAACCGCATATCCACGGTGTTCAATTTCTTTTACTTTATCTGTTGTTGGATCTGTAATTTCTTTAGTAGCTCCATGTTTTAAATAAAGGTTATCTACATAATGAATGACATCTTCTACTTCATCATTACTTAAGTAATCAGTTAACCAACCACCGAATTCACTTGTAATATTAAATTTACCATCAGAGTAAGCACCCGCTCCACCAAAACCATCAGTAATAGAACACGCTGGGATACATCCAGGTTCACGATCTTTATGAACTGGACATTGTTTGATCTTTTTATCTTTAATAGGACAATGTCTATTCATAACATCATGTCCTTTATCTATAAGTAATACTTCTAATTCAGGATTTTTTAAATATAATTCGTAACATGTCATAATTCCTGCTGGACCTGCACCAACAACGATTACATCATAATTTTCTTTCACTTTTTTCTCCTTCAATTTCCAAAAATATCCAAACCTTTCACATTATAGACGACTCTTTCTTATATCGCAAGTATTTACATGTTTTTTTATTTCGCAAAATGTTTTTATAGTTGATGAAAGATTGGTTTCATTTTTTCAAATGTACAAAAAGAATCAAAACCTATTTCTTTTAATAATTCTTTTGCTTCATCAATATAAGCTCCTAAATGTTCTATCTTATGACTATCACTACCAATCGTAATAATCTTTCCACCTAATTCTTTATAAAGCTTTAAAATATCTCTAGATGGTTGTGAATCTTTTAAACCATAACGATGACTTGAGGTATTAACTTCAATTCCTTTTCCATCATGAATTACAATTTCTAATATTTCTTGAATCATTGGTTTGATTTTTTCAAAAGGATAAGGACCATTTTCATCATATCTTATAATTAAATCAAGATGTCCTAAAACACTATAGTCTTTATAATTTTTAATCACATCTAATATTTCCTTATAATAACGTTCATTATATTCTTGTTGTGTTCTTCCTCTTTGAAAATCTTGTGTCCAAAATTCTTTATCTTCTACTTGATGACAAGATAAGATAATAAAATCAAAAGGATATCGATTAAAGAGTTTTTGATAAAGATCAATCGTATGCATTTGCATACCAAATTCCATACCTTGTTTAATAACAATTTCAGGATATTTTTTTTCAATAATGCTATCTTTTCAAAATACTTTGGATAATCCACATTTGCAAGTGGCATCTTTTCCGGTTCACCTGGTCCACCTTTTCTATAAAGCATACCCCTTGGATCATCAAAATCTCTTTTAATACCATAATCTACATGATCTGTAAAACAAATTTCATCCATATTCATCTTGATTGCATCTTTAATAACATCTTCCATTAAATAATCAGAATCATCACTAAATTCTGTATGCACATGATAATCTGTAAACATTTAATCTACCTCCTTCAAACATAAATACATCTGCCCTATTAACATATATTCTATCACATTATTTACTTTAATTAATTTAGGAATTTGATGTTGTGGCATCAATTCCTTTATTTTTTCCTCTAATACTTTAAAATCAGGTAATAATTCACTAAAGATTACAATCACTTCAGGTGCCACAAGGTACATTGTAGTAAGAATAATTTTACTTACTATTTCCAATGTTCCTTCTGGTGTTTTAGAAAGTTCTTCTTGTTTTTTAGAAAGTTCTAAAGGTAAATATGAAACTTCTCCTGCTAAATTACAAAAGCCTTCAATCAATTTACCATTAATAATGAGTCCTGCCCCTGCTTTTAAAGAAATTGCTTGAAACAAGAAAAAAAGATTCTTATTTTCAAAATGTGTTGCATAATATCCAACTGCTGCTGTATTTATATCATTATATAATTTTATTGATTGCTTATAGCATTGTTTCAATTTTTCTTCAATGTTTTCATTTTCAACACCACTTATATAAGTTGAAGTAACCTTTCCTGCATCAACAATTCCTGGCAATGAAAGACTAATTGTAGAAAGTTTTTGGTATTGAATGATAAGTGTATCTAATAAATCATAGATATCTTGGATATGAATTTTATATTTAATAGTTTCATTTTGAAATAAGACTTTCCCTTGTACATAAATACGATAAGCAATATGAATACGTTCTTTATTTTTAAAAATTGTTAAACAAGCTATTTGTTGTTTATTCTTAATATCTAGCTTTAAGTCATTTTCTTTTTCTTGAACATGCACTATTTTTTTACTCTTTGAATTTTCAATCATCTTAAGCAATGTTCCTACATCATAACGAGCAAAAACAAGTGGAGGTATTTTCATAACAACCTGATCTTTTAAAATACTTTGAACTTGTGCATGTAAATAAGAAATTTGTGGTGCTAAGAAAATGAAATCAAATTGTTGACCAATTTGATAGAGCTGGTTATAACCTACCGCACTAACTTCTATTGTATTTTTTAGTAATTTACTTGCTTTATTGATTTCTTGAGCAAAGTAACTTGTTGTTAAACCTCCACTACAACATAATAGAACTTTTGTTTTTGCTTCATAATCTAGTTTTAATAAACATGTAATCATTTCATTAAATAAAGAAACTGCGTGTTTAAGCGTATTCATTTGAAAATGTAAATAAAAATCAAGTTCTTCTCTTTTTTTAGAAGTGACTTTTAATTCAATAATACAATATAAATTAAAAGTCACTTCAGCAATACCATATGATGATTCTATTTGAACAATATCTTTATATTCTTTAATTCTATAATTTGGACTTTTTTGGATACAAATCCATTTTTTAAAAATATCCATATATAAATCTTTATAAAATTCATCCAAAAGAATCATCCCCTTTGTTATTTATTTCCTACAATTTCTAATGCTTTCTTTAAAACATTGGTCCCATTCATAAGTCCATAATCTTTCATATCAATGACTTCAATAGGTGTTTTATCTGTTGCCTTTTTTAGTTGTGGTAGACAATGTCTTACTTGTGGACCTAACATGACAACATCCCAATCATTAATAGCTTTTTCAGCTTGAGTAAGTGGAAATGCTGCTACTTCAAGTTCTATTCCTTGTTCCTTTGCTGCTCTTTCAATTTTAGATACCAACATGCTTGTTGACATCCCTGCATTACAAACTAACATTAATTTCATTTTTAAATTCCTCCTTCAACTACACACTTATTCTAACAAGTAAATAAATTGATTTCTTTTATGTAAAACATTTTGGAAAGTCTTTATCTATTTCTTTTTAAAATAAATAAAAATCATGAAAAGTTCTTTTCAAACACAAAAAAAGCCTCTCGGCTCTCTTTGATATATATAATTGGGAAGGGAATATGAAAAACTATTCATATTGTAAAAGGTTGTTTCATCTTTTACATCTTTAATATACCCAGCTTTTGTGAACTCTATGCAACTTTTTTGTGTCAAACATGTAAAGAATTACTGTGAATTATGTGATGATAATCTTAAGTCTTTATTCACATACTTTAGATGGAGGTGATTTTGTGTCTTTACTTTATAAAGAAGTAGATGATTTTGAAGTTTATGCTTATCATCAAAAACAATTTAAAAAAGTCACAAAAAAGGATTTACTAGGAAAATGGACTTTATTTTTCTTTTATCCTGCTGACTTTACTTTTGTTTGTCCTACTGAACTTGAAGATTTACAAGAAAAATATCAAGAATTCAAAAAAGTAAATTGTGAAATTTATGCCATTTCTACAGATACTCATTTTGCTCATAAGACATGGCATGATATTTCTAAAAATATTTCTAAAATAGAATATCCAATGATTGGTGATCCTACACATACACTTACCTATGATTTTGATGTCTTTGATGAAAATGATGGTTTAGCTCAAAGAGGAAGTTTTATTATTGATCCTGAAGGTAAAATCGTTGTCTATGAAGTCAATGCTGGAAATGTTGGTAGAAATGCCGATGAACTTTTAAGACGTTTACATGCCTGTCAATTTGTATATGAACATGGGGATAATGTTTGTCCTGCTAAATGGAAATTAGGTGAAAAGACGATTCAAACAACTATTGAAAATATTGGTAAATAGAAAATGACTGTTTTTTGACAGTCATTTTCTACATCTTAGTATTCTAAAAGCTTATTTGTTAATTCATTCATTGCTTGAATTACTTGTGTAACTTCTTCATTTAAATATACTTCTTGATTTTTGATTTCTTCTTGATAAATATTAATTTCATCTGCAAAATCAGGATTTTCTTGTTCTGCTTTTTCAAAGATTCCTAATAAAGCAGGATATGTTTTAGCAAATTTAAATTGTCTATTTGTTGTCCAAAAAACATTATTTGGATTTGTTTCTTCACTTAATCTTCTTTGTGCTCTTAAGTTTGATTCTACAGAGAAATCATAAAAACCATATTCAGATCCACCATTTATATGCCAAGCTAAATCTAAAGCTCCATCTTTATCATTAGAAATATTTCCTTTTTCCAATGCTTGAATAATATCATTGAATAATTCAATATTTTCTTGGTATTGTGCAAATGATGTTGTAATCGTAGAAGATAATTCAATACCAATAAAATGATCTTGAATATACTTAAAAGCTTCATGAAGCTTAAGATTTAATTCTCTTCCTTCTTTTCTAAGAGCATCCTTTTCTTTTTCAGTCTTAGCATCAGCAAAACGTTTATTTATATTCTCAATTTTTTTATTTACTTTAACTGTAGCTTTCTTTAAAGAATTTAAAGATTGATTATATTGACTTACATCAATTCCTGCTTTTTTAGCAATATCTTCATTTAATACATTTAAATCATCGACCGCCGCTGTTAAATCCAACTTCATAACAGGGGCTTGATCTAACCAAATAGCAAGCATTCCATATGTATTGATATTAGTTGTCATAACTTCACGTGAATAAGTTGAAGGATTATTTGATTTTGTATGATAATGCATTTGAATCCATCCTTTTTCACCTTTAGATGTTCCTGGAACATTCACAAAATAAGGAACTCCAGCATGACGATAAGAAACTCCATCTTCCATTGTATTTGCATCTACAGAAGTGTCATTGATTCCTTTAGGATAAATATTATCTTCTGGATCAATTGCAATTTCATTTACAAATTGTTTAACTGCTGAGGCATATTCTGGAACACAAGATATTTCCATTTGATTAGCTCCATCATAAAATGCTGGTAATTCAAAATTAAGCATTGCTATTGTTTTTTGTGCCCATTCTGGATGAACTGTATTAATCATTTCCCAAGCGCCTGTTGTCCAATCATATTCAGTATTAGCTGCACCCCATTCTTCTGAACCATGTGCAATAAATAAAATATCATTTTCAGGTGTATAATTACTTTCTTTCATTGCTTTAGCAATAGCCATAATTAAACCAATCGCACAACTATCATCTTGAAATGATCTAAAATAAATATCATAATGACCAGAAATAATAATTTGTTGTTTTGAAGATTTTCCTGGTATCTTTCCTACAACATTGTATGAAACACCATCATCTAAAGAATAGTCATTATCTATTTTTAGTGTTGTTTTATTATTTCCAGCTTTTAATGCTTTTTTTATACTTTTATAATTATTTTTTGAAATAGCCACCGTTGGAATTAAGTCATCACAACATACATCCTGTACATTAATTTGATCATCATCATAAGTTCCATAACCACCATTATCATACGTCACTAATGCTGCTGCTTTATGTAAAGCAGCTTCTTCCATATACATATCGATCCAAGCTACATTAAATTGATCTACACCAGCAAGAACAATCTTACCTTCAACATCTTTTCCTTCATAATCTGCTGCTGTTCCATTACCAACATCAACCATTTCAGCAACAATTCCTTCTTTTGAAGTTCCTGATAACTGATAGGATGCTGGCATCATTTGAATATCTGTTCCTTCTATTTTTAAAGAAGCTGAGTTAAATTGCCATTTATCTACAGTCACAGGAATTTTTTCTGTTTCTAATCCAATTTTTCCCATTTCCTTTTCAATATAATCAGCTGCTTTATGTTCAGCATCTGATCCTGCAGAACGATATCCTAACTCATTAGATAATAAATCATCATCTTCTGCTAATGTTTTAGAAATGTTGTAAGCATACTTTGCATCAACATTCTCTAAATAATGATCCATTGTTGTCTTTTTAGGCTTACACCCAGCCAATGAAACCATCATTGTTAAAACAATCAATAAACTTACCCTTTTTTTCATTCTCTATTTCCTCCCAAACAATAAAAAAGACAGATGTTTATACACACCTGTCTCATCATCATATTTTGAACTATCTGTAACAGAAATCCTACTTACTGACCATTTCATAAGGTATATATAAACACTTTACAAAACTGAGCTTTTAACTCAATCAATAAGGGCATATGCCCTTCCGTATTCCACTAAATACGGTTCTTGTCTCTTCAACAAGTCTTCGGCATCTGACCCGGCCGTCCGTGTAGCCTTTAGCATATTGCTGGTCATTCTGTACAGATTTTTGTACGAAATTTATATTACATAAGTTTATTGATAAAATCAATATTATTTGATAAATTTTAAAATATGTTAAAATTGTATTGAAAGGAGGAAATAATCATGTTGCTTGATAAATTAAATATTATTTTAAATTCTAGTGATGAATTTTCTCCTAAATATATCATTAGTTCATTTGTTAAAAATAATCTTTATGAAATTCCTTCAATGTCTATAGATGCTATTGCTCTTTCATGTCATACATCTAAAAGCCAAATTTCTAAATATGTAAAATCATTAGGTTATGAAACAATGAAAGATTTTAAAGAAGATTGTTTGGATAATATTTCTGGTATGGAAAGAACTAATAAAACTCTCTTTTCATTACAAAACAATATAAAAAAACAATATACCGATTTTACAACAAATATCATTGATGAATTACATTATACAATGAATCAAATTGATGAAATCAATTTAATAAAATTAGTCAGTGATCTAAAGAAAAGTAAACGTATCTTCGTTTATGGACACGGTCACGCTAGAACACTTTGTACCTATATTCAAAATGAACTTTCTACCAAACAAAAAGAAACCATTATATGTGATGTTGATTTTGAAAAAGAATATCACTTTCAAGATAATGATCTTCTTTTACTCATCAGCATCAACGGAAATACATTTCATTTTGATAAAAGAGTGATTCACCATATTTTAAAATATTCGGTAAATACATGGCTTATAAGTTGTAAAAAGGATATTGCTTTTTCTAAAAATTATTTATATATTCCAACTACAAATGATAAATACAATGATTATTTATTAAGACATATTCTTGATTTTATCTTGATGTATTAGGTTTCCATTTTGGAAACTTTTTTATTTAATTTAGATTTATTTTCTATAATGATTTTGCAATTAAAAGAAAAGGAGCAATAAATTATGGGATTTAGAAAAGACTTTTTATGGGGTGGTGCTACAGCTGCCAATCAATGTGAAGGTGGAGCAAATGAAGGAAACAGAGGCGTTGCTAATGTAGATCTTATGCCTTTAGGTGAAGATCGTTATTTAGTCGGTACTGGTAAAATGAAAATGTATGATTTTGATGATCAACATTTTTATCCAGCTTTAACTGCTGTTGATTTTTATCATCATTATAAAGAAGATATTGCTTTATTTGGTGAAATGGGATTTAAAACTTTTCGTTTATCTATTGCTTGGACACGTATTTTCCCAAATGGTGATGAAGAAAAACCAAATGAAGCAGGATTAAAATATTATGAAGATATCTTTAATGAATGTCATAAATATGGTATTGAACCTCTTGTTACTATTAATCATTTTGATTGTCCAATGTATTTAATTAAAAAAATTGGTGGTTGGCGAAGTAGAGAAATGATTGATTATTTCTACAAGCTTTGTAAAACTTTATTTATAAGATACAAAGGATTAGTTAAATATTGGTTGACTTTTAATGAAATCAATATGATTTTACATTTTCCTTTTGTCGCTGCTGGTCTTTGTTTTGAAGAAGGTGAAAATGAAACACAAGCTATGATTACAGCTGTTCATCATCAGCTTCTAGCAAGTGCCATGGCCACAAAACTTGCTCATGAAATAGATTCAAACAATCAAATTGGTTGTATGCTAGCGGCCGGTTCTTATTATCCTGAAACATGTAAACCAGAAGATTATTGGAAAGCAATTTGTGATAATCGAGAAGTCTATATGTTTGCGGATGTTCAAGCAAGAGGTTATTATCATCCTTACGCTTTAAAATGGATCAAAGAAAGAGATGCACTTATTCCTTTTATTGAAGGAGATAAAGAGTTACTTAAAGAAAATACTGTAGATTTTGTAAGTTTTTCATATTATTCATCAAGAGTAAGTAGTAGTGATTTATTTAAAGGTAAACAATCAGAAAGTAATATTTTTTCTTCTGCTAAAAATCCTTATTTAAAAGAAAGTGATTGGGGTTGGGCCATTGATCCATTAGGATTTAGAAGTACAATCAATGAACTCTATGATCGTTATCAAAAACCATTATTTGTTGTAGAAAATGGTTTAGGAGCGAAAGATATTATTGAACAAGATGGTTCTATTCATGATGATTACCGTATTGATTATTTAAGACAACATATTCAAGCAATGAAAGATGCTGTTGAAAAAGATGGTGTTGATTTAATTGGTTATACTACTTGGGGATGTATTGATTTAGTTTCTAATGGTACAGGTGAAGTTAAAAAGAGATATGGTTTTATTTATGTAGATCGAGATAATTTAGGAAATGGAACTTATCAAAGAATGAAAAAAGATTCATTTTATTGGTATAAAAAAGTCATTGAAAAAAATGGAGAAGATTTGTATTAAAAAAACAGCTAATGCTGTTTTTTTAAATATCTTTCTAAAAAAGAATGTGCAAGAGAGCCTTGTTTGATTTGTTTTTTTGCTTCTTCAATTGAATACCAATGAGCTTCATCAACTTCATTTGTCAGTTTAAAATCTTCACTGTCAACAACAACTGCATAATTATGCATTAAGGTATTAGATGGTTGATAATATTCATTATCATTATATGTATAATCAATTACATTTAAATTGACTTCTTCTTTAATTTCTCTTATCAACGTTTCTTTCGCATTTTCACCTTTTGTAATATATCCAGCTACTAATACATTAAAATCTTTTCCATATTGTTTAATAAGCAAAATCTTATCTTTTGTTGGATTAAAGATAATTGTTGAAATAGCACTATTAAACATTGGAAAACGAAATTGTTTACATGTTGGACAATAAGGCACAAGTCCATCTATGCCACATTCTTTTTCTATTAACTGAGTTCCACATTCACTACAATATTTCATTATTTATCACCTACGCCATTATAACGTAAACAAATAATAACTAACAATATTAAATTTATAAGATGAAAACATAAAGCGATAATAAAAACAATTTGATAACTCTTCGTAAAATCATATAAATAACCAATTAATGTTAATGAACTGGCACTCCCTACATTTGTAAGAAAACCAATAACAGAATAAGTTCTTGCATAGTTTTCATTTCCAAAGAAATAACGTGTTAACATGGGAATACCTACAGCACCAACAGAGTAAATAGACCCAAACATAAATGAACCAATAGAAAGTAAAAGTGTTTCTTGATGAATCACTCCCAAAAATAATAGAACTAAAGAAATACAATTTGTTAGAATCATCATGATTACTGCTTTTATAGGACTTAATAAATCACTTAAAAATCCAATTAATAATTTAGTACTAATATTGCCTATCATGGTAAATGACATGAAAGTTGCTCCGATAGCAGCTGATAAATGAATACTTACAGCAATACCTGATAGATGTTGAGAAATTCCTGTAATTGAAGTATGTAAAAGAGTGAATAAACACATACAAAGGAAACTGATGGTTAGTAACTTTATTTTATTATTTTGAACTTTAGCTGTTTCTCTTCTATTTTGATAACCATAAGGTAGTAAATGTTCTTTTCGAGGATCAATATTCCAAGGAACAATTAATGCTGGTAGAACTAAAACAAGAATACAGATAGCCATAAAACGATAAGTCATTTGCCAACCATAACGAGTAATCCACGAACTTAATAAAGGCGAAAAGATAGCCCCTGAAAGTCCACTAAAACTTAATGCTAAACTCGTCGCTAAGCCATGTTTTTTATCAAACCAATTTGTAATAACAACTGTAATAGGAACCATTCCATAAATACCTACACCGATTCCTCTTAAAATACCTAATATATAAAATAAATAAACAGATGTACTATAAGACATCAACCAAGTTGCACCACTTGATAAAATAACACCTATTAGTAAGACCTTTTTATAGGAATATTTTTTAATCACTTTTGACATCTTTAATGAAGTTAATGCTGTCGCTAAAGTTGAAAGTGTAGCATGCATCGCAAAAGTTCCTTTTAACACTTTTAAACTTTTAGCTACAGGTGTATAAAAAACACCTATCGCATTGGTACATAAACCAATAGAACTGGCTGCTAAACAACACATTAATAAAACAATCATCCAATGTTTATAACTTTTATTGATCATAATTTTCACCTCAATAAAAACATATAACTTTATGATCTTTAACGCATTAGATTTCCTAAATTAAGAAAAGGAGGATCAAATCCTCCTTGCATATTCTTGAGCTATTAAACTTGCAATAAATTGTAATTGATAAGGATGACTATTTTGATCTTGTTTAGAATCAAAGGTAATCACATGATCAATAAAGTCTGGATAACTTTCTTGTTTACTTGAAATCAACCAAATTTGTGGTTTCTTTAATTTATTCTTTAAAGTTCTTATATCAGGATAATCAAAATAACATCCTGTATAAGAAAAGATAATCAATAAATCATCTTCATTGGTTGATGAAATATATTGTAATTGTTGCTTATAGGAAATATGTGAATAAGTTTGTTTTCCTAACATCAATAAATCACTTTGTAGATTAAAAGCAACTGCTCCTGCTTTTAATAAACCAAAGATACCTACCTGTTGATATTTTTGGATTTCTTTGCATAATGCATCTATTTGTTGCATATCTATTGATTCTTCTACCATTGTAATACTTTCTTTAACTTTTAAACTATATTCTTCTAAACGATCTTTAGCCTTAGAAGATGAAGAATATTGTTCAAAATTCATCTTTGTTGAAATCAATAACTCTCTCAATTCATTAAAATCATTTAATCCTATTTCCTTACAAAACCTTGAAATAGAACTCATCGCTACAGAACATTCCTTAGCCATCTCTTGAATACCAATATCCTTAATATCATCTAAATGATTTAATAAATACGTTGCAATTTGACTATTCGTTGAATCTTTCTTTTCACTCGCTAAAGTACTTAAAAAAACAATCGGTAACTTTCCATAAAGCATACAATCACTCTCTTTCTATCTTCCTCCAGCAAAATTATACATTAATCTTTCTTTCATTTCAGTAACATCCTTACCAAAGACTTCTAAAATTTTAAAAGCAAAAGGATAAGGTGTTGCTGGTCCTTGACTCGTTACAATATTTTGATCAAAAACAGCGACTTCATTTACAAAATCTCCACTTACAAGTTTATCTTGATAACCTGTATATCCTGTTACTTTTTTACCTTTAATGACATTGGTTTTTTCTAACACAACTGTTCCTGAACACATCGCTGCTATATATTGATGATGCTCATTAAAATATTGAACAAGTGAAATCACATCTTGATTTTCTAATAAATTTTGACCACCAGGTCTTCCTCCAGGTAAAACAAGCATATCATAGTTTTTAATTTCATCATTAAAATACTTATCTGCTTTTACATACATCCCATGCATTCCTCTTACAAATTCTTCATTAAAACTAAACGTATGACATTCTAATCCCCCTCGGCGAAGTAAATCCACAATTGTTAATGTTTCTCCTTCTTCATATCCTTCTGCCATTAATACTGCAACACGTCCCATTTTATTCATCCTCCTTGACATCAAATGCATTAAAATAAACCATTCTCTTTTTAACTGCTAAAGCATCTCCACCTAATAATTCTACAAGTTTATAAGCAAATCCATAAGCTGTTGCTGGTCCTCTACTTGTAACAATATTGCCATCAATGACCACTTTATCATTTAAATAAGTCCCTTGTTTTATTTTTTGATCATAGCCTTGATACGCTGTAAATTTTTTATCAACTAATAAATTTGCTTTTTCTAAAACAATAGGTGCTGCACACATAGCACAAACGTATTTACCTTTTTCATTCATTTGTTGTAAATATGAAATAAGTGTTGGGTTATTTTTCATCGCTTCTGCTCCACCATAACCTCCTGGTAAAATAACCATATCATAATCAAGAAGTGTCTCATTTAAGATGTGATCACATCTTACAATGATTTCATGTCCTCCTTTAACCTCTTGTTCAAAACCTACTAAATCACATTGAAGATGTGCTCTTTTTATAATATCTGCAATTGTTAAAGCTTCACCTTCTTCAAAACCTGATGCTATTATAATTGCTGCTTTTTTCATCATTATTCCTCCATTTCATCTTTACAATAATCTTTACAATGAAATGAAACAATGGATTTCCTAAATTAAGAAAAAAGCCTAAGAATTTCGGCTCTATACTAAAACTGGAGGGGAAATATATCCTGCTCCAGTTTTCTTATATTTAAATAGACATAGCTTTCATACCGTTTTACAATTTAAATGACCAAAAATAAATAGAAAAGAGGTATTCCACTATGTCCAATTTGAATTATATCAATGATTTATTTAAATCTCTAGATTTTCCTGATAATTTATCTGATTATTTTATTCCTGTCCCTTATGAGGACTCTGATTCTTGCTTTAGATATGGTCTTGATAAGCATGGTCACCATTCTAAATTTATTAGACTTAGATCTGTTCTTAAAGATAATTTCGTCTGTCCTCATTGCGGCGTTATCGAACATCATGAATCTAAAGGTTTACGTAAGATTTCCCTGTCTCATATTGCCAATGGTCATCAAAGATTCGTTATTGAGGTTGAATACAGAAGATATTTCTGTCATTCATGTCATTCTTATTTTAAGGATGATATCCCTTTTAAATTTAAAAATACTAGAATGACTTCTTCTGCTGCTCATGCCTGCCTGATTCAATTTAGAGAGAATACGGCCATGGCCGTTATTTCTCGTATGATGGGTGTTTCTAAATCTTCTGTATACAGAATATTTTTTCATCACATCAAAGTAAAAGAACGATTCTATCATCTTAAGTCTGTTATTTCTATTGATGAATTTAAAGCAACCACTGATAAAGGAACTTATGCTTTTCATATTACCGATCCTATCAACGGCAAAACTCTTGATATTATTGAAGACAGAAAAGAACGCAGTCTAAGAAACTATTTTCTTAGATTTCCCTATAAAGAAAGAAAAAAAGTAAGGATCATCATTATGGATCTTTCCAATCCTTTTCGTTGTATCATGCAGCGTCTTTTTCCCAATGCTTCTATTATCGCTGATCGTTTTCATTATGTAAAATTATTCGGTGAATGTCTAAAAAGAAGCAGACTGGATACCTGTTCTTCATTAAAAAATGAAAAGATAGCCAAATCTATTAAGAAAAATCTTCATCTTTTTGACAAATATAGAAAGGATCTTGATGATCAAACAGAATGGTATGATCGTCATTTAAAAAAACACTTTACCTGCAGAACATATGTTGAACATATATTTGAACAGGATGGTACAGATGAATTCTACCAGAGCTATATGATCTATCAGAATCTGTTGAAACTCATCCATGAAAAGCACAATGATTACAAGAAAGAATTGAATAACTGGCTGAACCATATATTTGAAACAAATAATACATATTTTATTTCGTCTGCAAAAAACATAAGAAAGAACTGGTTTGTGCCAATACTTAAGTCACTTACATACAAAGCAATCTATGTTAGAAACGATAAAACATATGAAACAAGTTTTAATAATGGTTTTATTGAAAGTATGAACAACAAGGTCAAGCTTGTAAAACGAAATGCCTATGGCTACAGATATTTTTATAATTTAAGAAAGAGGATTCTTCTTCATCTTGGGTTCTCATATGAATTTGAGTAAAAGAAAAGAGATAGCTTTCGCTATCTCTTAAGCCCCTCCACTATTGACACGGAGCCAGAATTTCTTCTTAAGCTTTAAGATATTCAATAACATCTTTAGCATCTTTGGCTTCTAATAAAACTTGCATGGCTTGTTTATTATCCATAACTGCATAAAGATCTTTTAAAGTATTTTTAGTTACTTGAGGTTCTTTCATATTCATAGCAATCATAAAAATAATCTGTACTTGATGTTGATTCCATAAAATAGGTTTTTTTAAGGTTGCTATAACGATTTTAGATTTTATAATTTCTTTTTCACTACCATGAGGAATAGCAATATTATTACCTAAATCAGTAGCCATGATTTTTTCTCGACGAAATACACTTTCTTTATAGTTTTCACTAACATAGTGATGTTTATGTAATTCATCACATAAATAACTAAGGACATCATCTTTATTATCAAAGTCCAATTGAACATGAACAACTGTTTCATCAATGATTTTTCCTAAATGTTGATAATATTGTTTTTGTTCACTTACATGATCTACTAGAAAATTGTTAATACCTCTAATATCCATCTCTGATAAAAAAGAAGATACTAACACAACTGGTTTAGCACATTCTTTAATAGGTACTGTTGAAATTACAAAATCGATTTCTTTTAAATCAATTTGTTGTAATTGATTTAAAGAAACAATATCTTTAATCACAATAGAACTAATAAATCTTTCTATACGATGCGCAATTAATCTTGAAAAACCAATTCCTTCTGGACAAACTATAATAACATTCTTTTGTTGCATTGAACGTTCAACAGCTGCTTGAAAATGAATTGTTAGAAAACCTATTTCATCTTGACTTAAATTATGTAGTGTTTGATTATCAATCATTTCTACTGCTAATGTAATGATTGAAAACATTGCTGAATATTGTACCTTTATTTCATTGATTAAAGGATTATCTAATTTAACATGATATTTTATTCTTTGAAGCAAAGGAACGATATGTGTCATTAAACTTATTTTTAATTCTTTATCTTCTTGTAATGGACAATGGATCGCTACAGAGACAAATTCAATCAATTGATTAACAAGTTCAATATGTTCTTCTTTGATATCCAATAAATGATTCTCAATATTGAGGTGCATAAAATCACTTTGAATACCTGAACATACAAGATATTGATGAATATATTGAACTTCCCCTTCTGGAAGTTCAATATCAAATTCTTGAGCAATGGCTACTGCTATATAATTAGCAATTGCCATTGTTTTATCAATCACTTCTGCTTGATAAATTTGTTTCGCTGTTTCTTTTGTATATAAAGTATCATTATCAACTCTTTTTATTAAAATGAGGAGGTGGGTTATTAAGTTGACATAAGATAAATCATTAATTACATAGCCTAATCTTTGTTCTGCTTCACTAATAATTTTTTCTATTTTTTCAATTGCATCAATATTGAAGAGATTCTTTAAACGATAGTAAGTCGATAAATCTAGACGACTAACTTTAGGTTCTATTTGATCTTCTTCAAATTCTAATTGTACAAAGTCACTTGCAAGTTGACTAAGTGCATGTCTAATATCAATTTCATTTCCTTCAATACGTGTTCCTTTACGGTCTTTTATTAAAGATAAATTAAATTTTTGTACTTGTTTTTCTATAATATCTAAATCACTAACAATAGATGTTTTAGAAACCATAAATTCATCTGCTAATTTATTTAAAGAAGTTCCTTCATTGTTTGATAACAATCTAGAATATATTTTCATTCTTCTTATTTTAGTAGATAAAATATCTGTTTCTTCTTTATGAATATCTAAATAATAGAGGAGTGATTCTTTTTTAGAAACAGACGCTTCTATTTTTACACCATGTTTTGATTTTCTTTTTAATTCAATATGATAATCAGATAAGAAGTCTTCTACTTTACATAGATCATTATGAACTGTTCTTTTAGAAACAGCTAATTGATCCATCAATTGATCAACAGAAATATAATCTTCTTCATTAATAAGAATTTTTAACAATTTCTTTTGTCTAGCATTCATCTTAAACCCTCCTTATCCTATCATATTTTACAAGCAAGAAAACGTTCTGTCAAAGAACGTCTTTTTAGCTTTATTCTTCTTCTGCTGGAATATCTTTTTTCAAAAGATAAATCATACCAACAACAACTGCAACACCTGCAGCTACAGCTACGATATACATCAAAGCATTTCCAACAACAGGTAAAACAATTAAACCACCATGAGGAGCAGCATCAGTACATCCTGCAAGACCAGCAATAATTGCACCAACTGAAGAACCAGCCATAATAGAAGGTAATACACGTAATGGATCAGATGCAGCAAATGGAATAGCACCTTCAGTAATACCAATTAATCCCATAGCAGCTGCTGCTTTACCAGCTTCTTGTTCTTCTGGAGTAAATTTCTTTTTAAGTAACATTGAAGCAATACCCATACCAATTGGAGGAACACAGATAGCAACACCTGTCATACCCATCATCTCAGTATTTCCAGTAGCAATTAATGCTGAAGCTGTTGCAAAAGCAACTTTATTAACAGAACCACCCATATCAAAGGCAATCATACAACCAATAGCAATCGCAAGGATTACAGTAGAACCACCACTTAAACTATTTAAACCATTTGTAAGAGCATTAACAACTCCACCTAAAGGATTAGCTAAAATATAAATATAACCTAAACCAACAATAACAGTAGTTACAATAGGAATAATTAAGATAGGCATAATTGCTTTTAAGAATTTAGGAACATTCCATCCTTTAACCCATTTAGCTAAATAACCAGCACAGATACCCAAGATCATAGCTCCTAAGAAACCTGTTTTAACTTCACCACTACCAATAGCATTATTAGCAAGATAACCCATTGTCATCCCTGGAAGTAACCCAGGTCTACCAGCAATTGAATAAGCGATATAACCAGCTAACATTGGACACATGAAGCCAATTGCAGCTCCACCTATCGTATTAATATTTGCCCAAAAGGCATTTGTAACTTCCATCCCATTTGCGCCAGCTTTACCTGTAGCTAAGGCAAATGCGATACAGACACCACCAACAGTAACTGCTGGAATCATGTATGATACGCCAGTCATGACATGATTTTTTAATTCTTTAAAAAATTCTTTCATCGTCTTTCCCTCTCTTCTAAATTTTTTTTGACAACTTTATTTTTATTTATTTCACGTGCGATAAAGCATCGTTAATAACACCTTCTGGATCAGAGATACATTTAGCAACATTTTCACGAACAACCAATTTATCATCAAAACGGTCCATTCCTTCAATACCAATTTCTACTGCTAAAATAACTACATCTGCTTCCTTGATTTCTTTTTTACTTAATTCATTTTCAATACCAATAGAACCTTGTGTTTCAATATGACAAACATGTCCTAATTCTTTTGCTTTTTTTTCTAATGCTTCTTGTGCCATATAAGTATGAGCAATACCTGTAGGACAAGCTGTAACTCCAACGATTTTCATTTTTTACTCTTCCCTTCTAAATTGTTATTTGTGATAAGATATCGAATACTTCTTTTTCATCTTTAGCTTCAATTAATGATTTTCTAAATTCATCATCAATCAATTTTCTTGAAATATTAGCTAAGATTTTCATATGAATCTTATCTTTATTATGTTCTGGAACACCAATCATAAATATTATTCTTACTGAATTTTGATCCCATATAATTGGATCTTTCACTCTACCAAATACCACAAATGGATCTTTCACTGTATCGCTTTGACCATGAGGTATAGCTACCTCATAACCTAAAGCTGTTGAATATTCTTTTTCTCTTTTTAATACAGCATCGATATATTCTTGTTGGTTTTCAAGTCTCCCTTGATCGAATGCTTTTTTGGCTAGAGTAGAAATAATTGTTTCTTTATCTCCTGTTAAATCTAGTAAGATAAGATCTTTATCAATCACCATTTTCTATCCCTCCGTTCCTTACACCTATATATTAGCAAAGCCCTCTGTTCTTGAATATAACAAAGAATTGCAAAAAAACATGCAACTCTTGGTATACTATTTTTGCAAAAAAATTGCACATAAACCTGTACAAAAAAAGACTTCACTATTCAGCGAAGCCTTCTTCTAATAATTCTTTTTCAATCTTTTCTTCCTCAACACCATTTGTAGAAGAAAATAAAACTCTAAATAAATATCTCGCCATTGGTCCTACAATAAACAGTTGAACAGGTAAAGCCATCATAAAATTACGACAATATGTTATCAAATAATGAGGAATAAATTGACTATCAAAACCATAACCATGATATACACCTAAAATACTAGCAAGTGCCACTTGACTAATAACCGTAAATACTTGAATCATTAAAACAATAACAATTCCTCGATCTGTTGGCTGCACAACTTTAAAAGCAAAATACTTAGCAACTTTACTTGAAATAAAATAAGCACATAAAAAAATAATCACAAACTCGATCCACATACTTTTTAAAGCAATAAAAAAAGTACTATTGGTTAAAGATGATGTTGCAAGTACTGTATTGTAAAGTGTCATTACATAAACCATCATCCAAGCTGTAATAGCTGTAAAAACAATAGCTTCAAATCTTGTTTTGGGCATTTTTAATTCTTTTTTCATAAATTTCCTCCTAAAAAAATAAATGCCACCTTCGCTCTCTGACAGTAGCAAGGTGACATTTAGTGTCTAGGTGTATTTTAGAGATATTTTATTTTAAAGACAAGAAAAAATATTTTTCTTGTGCATCTATCACAAAAAACAATCAAACTTTATTTATGCTCTATGCACAACTGTGCTTTTTTTAATTGTTTCTTCAAAGAGATGATCTTTATTATTTTATAAACCAAAATTCCTAAAATAATCAAGCATAAACAACTTAATTGATTATATCCACCCCAATAATACTCATCAGTATTTCTAACAGGATAAATATCAATTTCCATACAGATCCAAATAAGTGTTAATACTCCTCCTGATAAATAATGCCAAAATAATTTATTTTCTATTTTCTCTTTCGTCATCATCTTTCTCCTTTATTTTAAATCTTCCAATTTATGAATTATTTCTTGGGAAATAATTTGTTAAAAAGGAATTGTATTATTATACTGATTCATTTTTACAAACTAAAACAACATAACAAATAATAAAAAACTTATTATCAAAATAACTATTTTTTCTATTTTATACTCTTCTATCAATGGATTATGTGAAAATTAATTTTTTTAATTATTTTGTTTTATTTATTCAATAAAATAGTTCATAATAACCATGTCGGAAGTGTAGTGTTTGTATAGAGATTGAGCATCCTTGATGGATGCTCCTCTTTTTTATACTATTTTAATAACCATGATCCACATGTTTCCATTCACCCTGTTTATTTCTTACAAGTAACCAAATCCAATCTTTATAAGTACTATTAGGATTTAAAGAACCATCTCCACCACTTCCATCAACATCAAATGTTGATGTTAAAACAATAGCTTCATCTCCACCATATTGTTGTAGTATTTCTTTAAAATAATTTTCATTATCTCCCGCATAATAAATTTCTTTTAATGTACAACCTTTAAAATTTTCATTAAAATAATCAATAACTGTATTAATTGCTGAAGTAATATCATCATAGCTATAAATATTTGAAGTGACTTCTTTTTCTACAATATCATTTTCTTCTCTTCTTTCTATACGAACAAGCATATTGATATCTGTTTGAATAACATATTGATAAGAATCATCAATATATGCTTTATAGTTTCCTCCACTATAATGACTAGGAAGGATGACTTCTGTAAGAGGAAGTTGTTGATTCATCAAAATATCTTGTGCATGTTTAATAATTTCTATTGGGTCTTTTTCAAGAGTTGATGTAATACTATCTGTAAAACCATATTCTTTTGAAACATATTGAATGATTTTGTTATTTTTATCATAACTAACATCAAGTCTTAAGGTTGGTTCATCTTTATCATTACTGAAATTAAAATAATTTTCTTTTTTATCTTCATAAACATAACCATTTTTCATCAATTCATCTATAACTTCTTGAGGAAGGAGTTCTTTTAATTCTTTGATTGTTTCTGATTCACTTAAAGTACTAAAACGTAAGTATTTATGTTTTGATTGCTTTAATTCAGTATTGATTTCTGTACGTTTTGCTTTTCTTTTTTTAACAAACATTTGTCCTTTTTGATTAAAAGAAAGTTCTACTTCAAAAAGTTTACTTGCTTTAGATTTATAGTTCACTTCAATTCTAAAATTATCAGAAATATCTTTCATCTTAGAGTTAAAAAGATAGTCTTCTGGTTTCCAAATAACTTTTAAGCCTTTTTTTGTATGATAATATTTTTTATAAAGATCATAAGAAATCGTAGTATCACTTTGATAGACTTTTCCACCTAGATGAATCTCTAAAGGATTTCCTCCTTGAACAATACGAATTGATTCAATTTCATCACTTTGTACATCTACTGTAAAATAACTCGTTGTAAGATATCCATCTAAATAATATTTTCCATCATAATTTTTTAAATCTAATTGCGATTGTTTAAAATCTGTTTTTTTAGAAAAATACTTTTCTTCATATTTCTTTTTCAATTGCACTTTATCCATTATATCTACCTGATCATGAATTAAATAATAATCCATCGGTGTTGCTTGAGTAGTAATAGAATTATAGGTTTGATTATAAGCAAGAATTTCAAATGTATCTTTTGTTTCTTTGTTTTGAATACCTAATACAAATAAAAGAACTACACAAGAAATAATCAAAATAGGTTTATAGTAATGATGTTTTTTTATAGGAATTTGTTGAAGAAGATTTTCATCAACTTGAATTTCATCATAATAATTTTTAAATGATTTATTTTTCATCAGCCTCTATCTCCTTTCTTAATTGATTTCTTGCTCGGTTTAATAAAACACGAACATTATTTTCTTTGATATGTAATAATTCCGCCATTTCTTTTGTTGAATATCCTTCATAATAAAATAAATAAAGAACTGCATTATACTTTTTAGAAAGCTTATTTAAATAAGGGGTCAAATCAATTTCTTGCTTTTCAAAAATATAAGTTTGTTCATCGATTTCATCTACTTTATTATGCCAAAAAGACTTCAAAGATGTTTTACTACAATTAAGTGTTACCCTTATAAACCAAGCTTTTTCATGTTCTAAAGATTCAAAAACTGGTTTTCTTTTCATATAGCGATACATCACATTTTGAAAGATATCATCTGCTTGATCTTTTTGATGACATTGACTAAAAGCTAAACGATAGACCAGTTCTTTTTCTCGTTGAATCACTTCTTCCATACAAAAACCTCCTTTCATTAGTAATACTTTTTAAAGGTATCATATGTTACAAAAATTATAACATTTTTATAAAAAAATACCTTGGCATTACCAAGGTAAGTGATCTATATTAAGTTTTTCATAATTTATATTTTGACTTTGATAATAGTCAATTTGATGATTCTCATTATCAAGGATTTTAATGATATTATTTTTAAGTATGACAATCGTTACTTTTATATCATCTTTTTGACTCATAATATAAAATTCATATTGTTTTTCTTGATTATCTTGATCAATATAAGAAACTACAGGATTAAATGTAAGTTCCGTTTTAATTGTTTTAATCTTTTTAAAATCATTAATATTTAAATAATCACAAAATTGAATAACTTTCTTTTGTGTCAAACCACCCGAATACATAACCACTAACGAAGCAGGTTCACGATAAGCTAAAGCCAATTGGTCACCTACATAATAATCACTACATAATCTTTGAATGATATTATTATAATTATTTTCATATTTTTGTTGTTTTTGGACTTTATACGTACCAATGAGTGTAATTGCAAAAATAAAACAAACAATACTGATGATAAAAATATCTTTTCTTTTTTTCTTTCTTTTTTGAATAATATATTCATTGCTTTGAAGGAGTTCTTCATAGTCTAATTTTAAAACAGATGTTATTTCAGCAAGTAAGGTAATATCAGGATAACCTCTTCCTGTTTCCCATTTACTAATTGTTTTGTTGCTGACATTTAGTAAATCAGCAAGTTGACTTTGAGTGTACCCTTTTTTAAGTCTTGCATTTTTTATTGTTCTAGCAAATCTATCATTATCCATAATACCACCTCCTACTTTAACTATACATGAACCTCATTGAAATAGAAAGAAAATGACTATCTACCAATTGTAGACATGTTTAGAAATGTTTCCAATTTGGAAACATTTTTAATTTTATAGATAAATACTTCTATAATGCACGTTGAGGTGGT
Organism: Faecalibacillus sp.; assembly: GCF_047023275.1. Lineage (NCBI taxonomy): Bacteria > Bacillati > Bacillota > Erysipelotrichia > Erysipelotrichales > Coprobacillaceae > Faecalibacillus > Faecalibacillus sp. The sequence continues at coordinate 144,432 of NZ_JBKYAR010000001.1, forward strand.
TAAAATGAAAAAAAGAAGAATAAATAGTGAGATATTGTATTTAATTGCAATATTAGTTTTATCATTTTCAATAGACTTAATGACTATTGCAAACATGGGGTTATCTGCTATAAATGGACCCGCTTATATTTTAAGTGAAAAAGTTTATTCACTTACTTATGGTCAAGCAGAATATATTGTTGAAGGGATTATCTTTATCATTTTTTGTATTTTAATGAAGAAATTTAAAATGACATATTTGAGTTCTTTTATCACAGGTGTTTTATATGCAACAATGGCAGATATTTGGAAAATAGTTATTCCTTTCTTTCAAACTCAAAATGAAATATGTTTTCAATTGCGTATTGTTTATTTTTTTATCGGTTTTATACTTTCAGCAATGGCTGTCGCTATGTTTTATAAAACTTATTTATATCCTCAAATCTATGATTTTTTTGTTCAAGAAATATCAAAAAAATATCATATTACTTTAAAAATATTTAAAACATGCTTTGATTGTACATTCCTTATTTTATCTTTTATCATGTCTTTATTCTTATTTCATGGAATTGTTGGTATTGGTATAGAAACTATTCTTGTTGCTTTGTTTAATGGAACATTCATTAGTTTTTTCAAAAAACTTCTTGATAAACATTTTATATGTATTCCAAAATTCACCAAACTTGCTGAATATTTAAAGCTATAAAAAAGACTATAAAGAAAACCTAAAAGCTAGGTTTCTTTATAGTCTTTTTATTCAGTAATCATACCTTTATAGTTCATTCCATAAAGTTTAGCAAAACGACTCATTGTATATTCACCAGCTGCTAATTGTTCTTTAGTAGGCGCATATCCTTGGAAGACAAAATACATATCTTTTCCTTGTAATAAGCTTTCATCTACATAACCATAGAAACGATCTAAAACATTACGAATTGCTCCTGACATACTATGCCAATAAAGTGGTGAACCAATAACAATTGTATCTGCTTGTTTCATTTGTTCAATAACTTCATCTAATTGATCATCTTCAAAATTTTGACCATAGCTATAGATTTTATAATCAACTAAGTTTAATGTTTTAAATTCTTGATCTTTTAAGAATTTTTTAGTAAGTCTTACTGTATTACCATTTTTATTAGGACTTCCATTAATAAATAAAATACTCATTTTTTATACCTCCCGATAACTTATATATAATTGTGTTTCATTTCTAACAATTTTATAGTGTTTAATAATATTAATTAATAAATTGATTTGATATTCTTCGATATCTCCTATCAAATAAAGTTGTTCATTTGAATCAAGTGATTGAAAAGAATAGTCATTTAATTGTAATAGATTTATAAGTTCATCCTTTTGTTCAATAGGACAAACAATAATTGCTTTTTGCATTTTTTCACCAACTTTATTTATAAAATAAATCTAATTTTTCTATTGCTTCTTTAACAACGTTTTCTTTGTAATAAGTTTGAATATGTGTTGCTTCTTTAAGATAATAAAGTTCTTTATCTTTTGTCGTAATTGCTAGTTCAAAAGCTTGTTCACTCATATACTTAGTATCTGCCAAGTCTCCAACTATCATGAGTAGTGGTTGATCAATAAGATACATAAATTGAACTGGATCATAAGCCATCAGATCCATCAAGTTTCTCTGTAAAAAACATGAATGACTATTAGGATGAAAATGTGTTTCTACATAATATTCATAGCCTTCTCGATACATTTCAATCGGTAATTGATGTCCTATTTCTGGTTTCATCTCTGTCATATTCGCATTATAAACCAAAGTATCTTCCTTTAATTCCTTTTCACGAATTGAAGCAACCTCATGAAGTCTTTTTAACACAGTATCAACTTGACTATTTTGAAAACCTTCACGTCTAACAGCACCAGTATTAAACATAGAAACCGTGGCTATCTTCTTTAAACGTTTATCCATTTGACCACATGAAAGCATATAGCCTCCACCTCCACATAGACCTAAGCCATAAATGTGTTGTTGATCAACACCTGGAAAAGATGAAAGAGCATCAATCATTCCTCTAATATCTTCTATGCGGTAATAAGGAATATCTTGTTGTCTTGGCATTCCTTCACTTTCACCAAAAAACATGCAATCAGAGACAATTGTAATATATCCTTTTTCAGCAAGTCTTTGTCCATAAAGCCCTGCTGCTTGTTCTTTGACCGCTCCATTAGGCATGGCAATAACAATAGCAGGATATTTTTTAGCTTTATTATAGTTTTTTGGTGTATAGATATTAGAAGCGATTTTTATTCCATTTAAGGAATAAGTGAATAAATGTATTTGAACTTCGTTTTCTTTATTTTCAGTTATAGCATTTTCATAAACCAATCCAAAAGGATTAGAAGAAAAGGGAACAGGTTCCCTTTTATCTAATTGAATCATTAATGACCTCCAAATACTTTAAATTCCATTGTATTTAATTTATCATCAATTGTTTTAACTTCTTCTTGACTTAATTCAACATTACCTGCTTCAAAGTTAGATTGAAGTCTTTCAAGTTTTCTTGATCCTGGAATTGGAATAATGAAATCATATTTATTGATCATCCAAGCAAGTGACATTTGCGCATTTGTTGCTTGATGTTTTTCACCAATTTTAGATACAACATCTAATAATTCATTTGTCTTTTTAATTCCTTCTTCTGTATATTGAGGCATATCAGGTCTAAAATCTTGTTCACCACTACCGAAATCTTTTTTAGATTGATAAGCTCCTGTAAGTGCTCCATTAGCAAGAGGTGAGAAAGCTACATAAGTAATCCCTAATTCTTTACATACAGGCATTAAGTTTTCATGCCATCTAGCCATCATTGAATATCTATTTTCAATAACAGTTACAGGACATACAGCATTAGCACGTCTTAAGTATTCTTCATTTGTTTCAGAAATACCCCATGCTTTAATTTTTCCTTCTTCAATTAATTCTTTCATCACACCAGCAACAACTTCTGGTTCTACTTTAGGATCAATACGATGTTGATAATAGATATCAACATAATCTGTTTGTAATTTCTTTAATGATCCTTCTAATGATTTTCTAATTGTTTCTGGTGAACTGTCAAATTCAAGGTGATCACCCATATGTTTAACACCAAATTTAGTACATAAGATAATATCTTTTCTAAATGGTTTTACAGCTTCACCAACAACTTCTTCATTATAAGCTGTACTTCCATCAGGATTAACTCCTGTATAACATTCAGCTGTATCATAGAAATCATATCCCATGTCATGTGCTTTTCTTAAAATTTCTACTGCTTCTTCTTTAGGCGTTGGAAGTCCACTAGCATGAGTTAATCCCATACATCCTAGTCCAATCGCATTAACATACATATCTGTTTTTCCAAGTCTTACTCTTTTCATCTTTCTACTTTCCTTCCTCATAATCACATGAAGCTGATACTTCAGCCCATTTATCTAATTCTGCAATTTTTGCTTCTAAAGTTGATTTAACAGCTGTTACTGCTGCTTTACCTAATGTTAAAATTTCTGGTAAATCATCATTATGCACTACATCTACAATGACTTTTCCTGCTTTATCTGGATCTCCTGCTTGTTGATGTTTGTTTTCAAAGTTACCTGGTCTTGATTTACCAACTGTTGCTTCATAATCACCAATTTGTGCTTTAGCTCCTTGTAGAGATTCACCATCATAGAATCTTGTTCTAAAAGCTCCTGGTTGAACAACCATGGCTTTAATACCTAATGGAGCAAGTTCTTTCATTAAACCATTTGTAAGTAATTCTAAAGCTGCTTTACTTGAAGCATAATATCCTGAACCTACAGCTGATCTTGCTGCTGCAATCGAAGTCACATTTAAAATATAACCTGATTTTTGTTCTCTCATTTTAGGAAGAACAGCTTTAATTAATTCAATTGGTCCAAATAAGTTTGTTTGATATAATGTTTGAACCGCTTCGATTTCTCCTTCTTCTACCGCACTACGATAACCATATCCCGCATTATTAACAAGAACATCGATTGTTCCAAATTTATCGTATGCTTCTTTTACAGCATTTTTAATACTATCTTGACTACATACATCTAAAGATACAGCTAAAGCAGTTTCTGGATAAGCTTCTACAATATCCATCACTTTATCTTTATTTCTGGCAGTAACGATTGCTTGATCTCCACTTTCTAAGACAGCTTTCGCAATTCCTTTTCCAATACCACTTGAACATCCTGTAATTAACCATGTTTTCATTTTTTGGTTCCTCCTTGTTTCTACACTTATATTTTATTTTTTTATCATTTAAAAGTACAATACCAATAAAGAAATGTGCTATAATTTAAACGCATAGTAGGAGGAATACATTATGATAGAACTTAACCAACTTGAACAACTTATTTGCATTGCTGAAAATAAAACAATTTCTAAAGCAGCCAAAGAATTATTAATTTCACAACCAGCCCTTTCACGTTCTATGCAAAGATTAGAAAGTGATTTAGGAGTAGAACTCTTTGATCATTATAAAAATAAAATTGCTCTTAATAAAAATGGTGAATTAGCTGTTAAACATGCTCAAAAAATCATTAAAAATATTCAAACAATGGTAAGTGATGTACAAGAATATGATCAATCATTTCATCGTATTTCTATTGCAACTTGTTCTCCTGCACCAATGTGGGATATTGAACCATTAATTCAAGAAATCTATCCCCAAATGAATATTCAAACAAAAGTTCTTGAACAAAAAGAACTTCTGACAAAATTAAAAGAAAAAGAGTATCAACTAATTATTACACCTGAACAAGTTGATGACTCTCAATATGTTTGTATTCCATATGTAGAAGAAGACTTATTATTATCATTACCTTTAAATCATCCTCTTACAAAGAAAAAAACAATTAAGTTTCATGATTTAGATGGACAAACCATGTTACTTTATTCAAATATTGGTTTTTGGCATGATTTACATATGCAAAAAACACCAAAAACAAAATATTTATTACAAGAAGAACGCCTTACTTTTAATGAAATCGTGAAAGCTTCTACGCTTCCTTCTTATACTTCAAATCTTTCTATTAAAAGAGAAGGAAAGATGTCTGATCGTATTATTTTACCAATTGATGAAGATGAAGCTCATGTGACTTATTATGTTGTTATGTTAAAAGAAAATAAGAAGAAATATAAAGAACTCATTGATAAAATAGATCAATATTATGATTATTAAAAACCCGTAAGTCTTATGACCCACGGGTTATTTTTTAATCTAAATCAGTTCCATTAGATTCTATTACTTTTTTATACCAATAGAATGAATCTTTTCTTCTTCTTGATAAATCTCCTGTACCATCATCATATTTATCAACATGAACAAATCCATAACGTTTTGCTGTTTCTCCTGTAGAAGCTGAAACTAAATCAACACATCCCCACATAGTGTATCCCATTAAGTCTACACCATCTTCATTAACAGCAGCATCCATAGCTTTAATATGATCTCTTAAATAATTAATTCTATAAGTATCATGAATTGATCCATCTTCTTCAATTGTATCAAATGCTCCTAAACCATTTTCTACAACAAATAATGGCATTTGATAACGATCATATAATCTATCTAAAGCATTTCTAAGTCCTGTTGGATCAATTTGCCAGCCCCAATCAGAAGCACTTAGATAAGGATTTTTTAAACCAAGTGATAAGTTTCCACCACCTGCTCCTTCATATTCTTCTGGATTAGAAGCAGCAACTTGTGACATATAATAAGAGAATGATAAGAAATCAACTGTTCCTTCTTTAATGATTTCTAAATCACCATCTTCAATTGGAAGAGTAATTCCTTCTCTTTCAAATTCTTTTAAACGATAAGATGGATAATATCCTCTACATTGTACATCTGTATAGAAAATATTATTATGAGTATTTTTCCATGCAGCTAATGTATCTTCTGGATTACATGTCATTGGATAAGTTAAAGTATAAGCTAACATACATCCAATTTTAAAATCAGGATTGATTTGATGTCCTAATTTAACAACTTTAGCACTTGCGACAAATTGATAGTGTGCCATATTGATCATTGTTTGTTTATCTTTTGTAAGCACACCACCTTCCATCCATGGTGACATTTCTATACAGTTGATTTCATTAAATGTAAGCCAATATTTAACTTTATCTTTATATCTATTAAAAACAACTTCACAATATCTTACATAACAATCAATTGTTCTTCTATCAGCCCATGAATTCCAAGCTTCAGTTAAAGCAAGTGGTGTTTCATAGTGTGATAATGTGACTAATGGTTCAATACCATATTTTTTACATTCATCAAAAACATCATCATAGAATTTTAATCCTTCTTCTAATGGTTGTTCACCTTCCATACCTCCATTAGCGAAGATTCTAGACCAAGCAATAGATAATCTAAAACATTTAAAGCCCATTTCTGCCATTAAAGCAATATCTTCTTTATAGTGATGATAAAAATCAGTAGCTTCATGGTTAGGATATAAACAATCATCAAAACATTCAAAATGATCAACATCTTGATAATCAGCCCCAACAAACATAGGTGCTTTTACTTTTTCACCTGCTTTATTAATAAAAGTAATACAACGAGGTTCTGTATGTGTTCCGTTAGTGATAACATCATCACTCGATTTACCACGTCCTCCTTCGTTCCATCCACCTTCATATTGGTTAGCAGCTGTTGCTCCTCCCCATAAAAAATCTTTTGGTAAACTCATTCTATGTCCTCCTTATTTATTCTTTATCTAGAGTATATCATAAGATATATAATTATCATTGTATGTTCATATTATGAAAATTTAGTTTATTTTTCTAACATACTTAATGTTCTTTGATAATCTTGTGAAGGTTTTGTATTATATTCTAATAAATCAAATGAAGCTAAATAATTCATTTCTTCTTCATTTAATGTAAAATCAAATAAATTTAAATTATCTTTCATCCATTGTTTTTGCATTGGTCTTGTAATCACACTTATACCCTTTTGAACAAGATACTTCATCGCGATTTGTCTTGTTGTTTTATGATATTTTAAAGCTATTTCTTTTACTCTTTCATCTTCATAAATTGCTAATGTTTCTTCTTTACCAAAAACTTGATACCCTTGTAATAAAGTTCCTCTTTCTTTCATTACTTCATTCATCTGTTTTCTTTGGCATCTTAATGTGATTTTTATTTGATTGACAACAGGAACAACTTTATTAAAATGAATTAAATCTAAATATTGACTTTCTTGATAATTAGAAATACCAATACTTCTAATTAAACCTTCTTCATACATCTTTTCTAATTCTCGATAAGCATGATAAGTATTTCCATAAGGCCAATGAATGAAAACTAAATCTAAATAATCTGTTTGTAGCTTTTTCATTGATTCTAATAATGATTTTCTTACATCTTCTCCTTCAAAATTGGTAAACCATACTTTTGTCGTCAAAAAAATATCTTTTCTATCGATACCTGCTTTTTTTAAAGCATTTCCTACAACTTCTTCATTTCCATAGATTTGTGCACAATCAAATAAACGATAACCTTCTTCATAAGCTTCTTTTAATACTCTTGTACATTCTTCTTCATCAAAAATATTCATTGTACCAAATCCTAATAATGGCATCTTTAAACCATTATTTAATGTAATATATTCCATCTTATTCTCCTTTATTTTTTATCTTTGATTGATTACAATAGAATTGTAATATCCTCGAGTGACTCGAGGTCAAGGAGAAATTTATGTATACTTTAAAACAAGTGTGTCAAATGTTGAATTTATCAGAACATACCGTTCGTTATTATACAGATATCGGTGTGATAACTGTCCAAAGAGATCAAAATAATCGTCGTATCTTTGATGAACAAGCTATTGATTGGTTAAGAGGAACCTGTTATTTAAGGAGTTTAGGTATGTCCATTCAAGATATTAAAACCTTTCATGAACTATGCATGCAAGAGGGTGATGAAGCAATCAAACAAAGACTTGATATTCTTTTAAAACAAAAAGAAAACGCTGAAAAAGAATTAGAGATTGCTAAAAAACGTATCGAATTTTTAAATCATAAAATAGAAAAAGAAAAAAAGATTCTTCATCATCTACTTCCAGATGATAAGAATCCTAGTAAAAAGAAATATTCTAAAGAATGATATTTCTTTTTTTATTACCACGTCATTGCCATTTCAACCATTGATGGATCTTCTGGGTTTCCAATCATTGCTTGTTGATGGTCTAATGCTTTTAAATCATTCATTTCTTGTTCAGTAAGTTTAAAATCAAAAATATTGATATTTTCTTGAATTCTATCTTCATGAATAGATTTAGGAATCACAATAACCCCATTTTGAACATTATATCTTAATAAGATTTGTGCAGGTGTTTTATGATATTTTTGAGATAATTCAACTACTTTTTCTTCTTGAAACATTTCATTTGCTTTACCTTGTCCTAAAGGAGCATAAGCCATATGAGCGACATCATATTTATCTTCCCATTCATGATGTTTATGTCTTTGACAATATAAATGTGTTTCTATTTGATTAATAGCTGGTTTTACTTTATTAAATGAAATTAAATCAACTAATTGATCAGGTTCAAAATTAGAAACACCAATCGCTTTAATAAGACCTTCTTCATAAAGTTTTTCTAATTCTTTCCATGCTTGATAATAATTTCCAAAAGGCCAATGCAATAAAACCATATCTAAATAATCTACTTGTAAGTTCTTTAAAGAATTTAAAACCGTTTCTCTTGTATTTTCATAAGATTTAAAATTCACTTTTGTAACAATAAACAATTCTTTTCTATCAATACCACTTAATTGAATACCTTTCCCTACTTCTTTTTCATTACCATAAGCTTCAGCTGTATCAATTAAACGATATCCTGCTTTAATTGCCTGACAAACAGATTTTTCACATTCATCTCCATTATTTAGAAATGTACCAAAACCAACCATCGGCATTTTTATACCATTATTTAATGCTTTATATTCCATCTCTTTTACCTCCGTTACTTTTCTATCATTATAGAAAGTTCGAGTAACTCGAGGTCAATAGTTTTTTATAATTGCGTTCCACTATGGATTGATTTGGAACGATTTGGAACGATTTGGAACGATTTGGAACGATTTTATTATAAGAAAATCTATTTCTTATTTAATTTATATATCGTAGCTCGCGCCTTCCCCTCCATTATTAATATACCCTTTTCTCTCATTTTTTTGGTAAAGGTTGCAGCTTGTTTTTTAGTGCATCTACACAATTCTCTAATAGTTTCATTATTAATACTTTCATGTGTATCTAAATAATCTAATATTAAATTTTTAGATTTTAAATAAGTTACACTTTGGTCTTGGGTGTAATTTATATCAGATTTTACTTGATGATACATACTTGGTGTCATCATATATACTCTTCCAGATTGTTCGATAAGATTTAATTTTTCTAAATGAATTAACGCATGTTTTACTTCACTCATTGATCTTTGTGTTATTTTTTTAGATTGTGATAAATTTATATTTTTATTTTCAAATAAATAGCGAAGAATCATTAATTCAGATAAAGAGAATGAAATCATATTTTTATCTTGTGTTTCCACTATAAACTTTACAAACCCTTCATCTTCTAAAACACTATAAAGAGTTAAACGAATTGCATCATCATATGCCGTATATTCTGGATATGGTTTTCCCATAGATACCATTTCTTTATACATAATATCTATACCTTGTCCTGATCTTTGTACATATCGTAATCTTTGTAATGTTTCTGCAATTAGTTTATTTCTTGGTAAAGATGGATGCGTAATAATATTATTAATCGTAATATCTGCCATAAATCCACCCGGACTTTCAATAACTAATTTATCAGAATAATGTTTAACATATATCGAACCAGGGCTGTCATATCTACGATGTGTATAAGCATTTAATATAGCTTCTTGAAATACTCTTTCAGAAAAATCATATAATTCAAGTCGAAATAATCCTACTTGTACATTAATTAAATGATTATAATCTTGAATTTTTTCAGTTAACCTATCTAATACTGAAATAATGGGCATTTTTAAATCTAATCTATTATCATATTCTTCTCTATTATTATCGCTATAATGTAAATAAATACATTCTGCCTGTGGCAAGAATTTTTGAATAGCTGATTCTTTTCCAACAAATAATAATCCTGCAACATTAAGTTTTAATCCTTCTTCTGTTTCTACCAATAAAGATAAATCTTTTAAAAAAGATATGTCATCTAAATCGACCAATGTTGACTGTAAATCACGTGTTTTTAATTTTTCTTTCAACTTATATACTTCTAATAAATTAATATCATCCACACATGATTGGTTAATAACCCTTGAAGAATAATCATTTTCTTCATCAAATGTTTCTTTCATTCTATCAGGTGTATATGGCTTTGAATTTTTCCCAAGTCTTTTGTAATACTCACCCGAAGAGGTTCCACATAAACGATTACTTTTGTCAACTGTAATAACAATAACATCTTTTCCTTGTGACTCAACAATTTCAGCCCTTGTAAAAAGATTAGGCGTTGTACGATCATAAATACTCTCTATAATATTTTGCAAATCATAATTTGTACACCCTGTAATTTCTTTATTATCTTCTACTCCCAACAATAAATATCCACCATTAGAATTAGCAAGTGCAACAATCTCCTTTACACAAAGCTTTATCATTTGTTTGAAATTTGGTGTTGCTATCCACGATTTAAACTCTATTTCTTCACTTTCACCTTGATTGATTAAATTTAAAAGCTCTAATTCGTTCATCTGCTCACATTCCTTTCTTCACTCATTATACCAAATCTCATTTTAGCTCACACCAATGAATTTTATTTTTTATCTTCATCTTTCAACAAAGAAACATTAGAAAAACGCTCATGATCTAATTCTTTAGATATTTCTTTTTTCATTTCAATATTTCTTTGATAATCATGTTCAAAAACACAAGCAAAGATTAAATCTAATAAATAATGGATTGAAATATTAGAAGAAAAAGTTGAGATTTTATTAGATAACTTTTCTTTTGTAGAAATAGGAAGCCATGTATCTGCCAACTTTGAAAAAGTATTATCACCAATACTTGTAAGTGCAATTAAAGGACAACCTTTTTGTTTAATTCTTTTCATAGCATCTAATAATTCCAACGTCTCTCCTGAATAAGAAATAAATAATGAACATGTATTTTGATCTGTATAATAAGATTGATAATAATAAGAATCTTCATCTTCTACAATATTGACTGTTTTTCCAATCGTACGCATTTTTAATTTAAAATCATAAGCAACACTAATAGGATGCGTAATACCATAAACATTAATTATTTGACATGAATTAATTAAAAGAATTGCTTTTTGGAAATAATCATGATCTAAAAGTTGATACGTATCTAAAATACTTTCTGAAAGTAAAGAAGACATATTTTTTGCAATCTTAAAGATTGAATCTCCTTGTTTAAAAGGATAATTAGCATCTACATAGGTTGTTTCTTTATTTAAATAACTGATTTCTTCAATCAATGCTTTTTTAAGCTCTTTCCATCCTTGATAGCCACATTTTTGTGAAAGACGTACTGTTGTCGATAATGATGTATACGTTTCTTTGGCTATTTCTGAAATTGAAATATCTTGTATACGATGTTGATTATCAAGTAAATAATGAGCAACAGTTTGTTCATTTGGGGTTAAATGATCATAATATTCTAATTTTTGAATGAGTAACATATTTTTCCTCCTTTTTATAAATAATTGGAAATTTATAGTTCTATTTTACTTATTTTAGGAAAAAATTTCCAATTTTATCTTAAAATAGATCATTTAATAGGAAATAATTATTAATCAACACATCTTATCTATTCATTTCTATTATTTATGATTATGATAAATGCGAAAAAAAGGAGGATGTATCAATGTTGAAGAAAGATTTTTTATGGGGTGGTGCAGTTGCTGCCCATCAATTAGAAGGTGGTTATTGTGATGGTAAAGGATTAAGTGTTGCTGATGTCATGACTGCTGGAGCACATGGAGTTGCTAGAGAAATTACTGATGGATTAGTAGAAGGTAAATATTATCCTAATCTTGAAGCCATTGATTTTTATCATAGATATAAAGAAGATGTAAAATTGTTTGCGGAAATGGGATTTAAGTGTTTTAGAACATCGATTGCTTGGACACGTATTTTTCCTAATGGAGATGAATTAGAACCTAATGAAAAAGGATTACAATTCTATGATGATTTATTTGATGAATTATTAAAATATGGAATTGAACCTGTCATTACTTTAAGTCATTTTGAAATGCCTTATCATTTAGCTAAAGAATATGGTGGATGGCATAATCGAAAAATGATTGACTTCTTTATGAACTTTGTAGAAGTATGTTTTAAACGTTATAAAAATAAAGTGAAATATTGGATGACTTTTAACGAAATCAACAATCAAGCCAATTATCATAACGATATCTTTGGTTGGACAAATGCTGGTGTTCTTTATAGCCAATATGAAAATCCAGAACTTGCTATGTATCAAAGTGTGCATCATTTATTTGTTGCAAGTGCTAAAGCCGTTATCTTAGGGCATCAAATCAATCCTGATTTTAAAATCGGATGTATGTTAGCGATGGAACCTGTTTATCCATTTGATTGTAAACCATCAAACAATCAACTTGCCCTAGAAGCTATGCATGATCGTTATTTCTTTAGTGATGTTTTATGTCGTGGACATTATCCAGCTTATGCTTTAAAGATGTTTGAAAGAAAAGGATATCATCTTGAAATGGAAGATAATGATTTAAATATCTTAAAACAAGGAAAAGTGGATTACTTTGGATTTAGTTATTATATGTCTACAACAGTTAATGGTGAAAGCACCATTGATCTTGCTTCCTCTGTTGAAGCTGTAAATGAACATAATGTTGAAAATCCATACTTAACTACCACAAAATGGGGTTGGACAATTGACCCTGAAGGTTTACGTTATATTATGAATGCTATTTATGAAAGATATGAAATTCCTTTATTTATTGTAGAAAATGGTTTTGGCGCAATTGATGAACTTGTTGATGGTACTGTACATGATCAAGATCGTATTAATTATTTAAAGGAACATATTGTTCAAATGAAAAAAGCTATTGAAGAAGATGGTGTTGATTTGATAGGTTATACACCATGGGGATGTATTGATCTTGTTTCTTTTACAACAGGTGAAATGAAGAAAAGATATGGATTTATTTATGTTGATAAAGATAATGAAGGAAATGGTACATTAAAAAGATATAAAAAGGATTCTTTTGAATGGTATAAACAAGTCATTGCTTCTAATGGAGAAAAACTTTAATGAAAAAATATTGTCTTTTTATTCTTACTTTAATGATGGTTTCTATTGGAGATTCCCTTTGTTTTAAAGCAAACATTGGGGTTTCTCCCTATGAAGCTTTAGCTTTAACTTTTAATTATATATCACATATTAAAGTAGGAACGCTCACTTTATTTGTGAATGCTTGTATGATTCTTTTTCAAGTCATTTTCTCTAAACAATTTAAAATAAAATATGTTCTTCAATTTTTAATGAGTTTATGTTTTGGAATGGTTGTTAATACGATTGTTTATCAAGTATTAGGAGGTATTTCTCTTCAATACTATCAATCACTCATTATGGAAATCATTGGTTTATGTATTTCTGCCAGTGGTTGTGGTTTACTTGTTGCTTTAAATGTATGTGTTTTCCCTTGTGAAGGCTTTGCCTTAACTTTTTCAAATACATTTAAAGTAGATTTTCAAAAAACAAGACAAGTTATAGATATTATCCTTGTTATATCATGTATAAGCTTATCACTTATTTTTCAATGTGGTTTTGCCCTAAGAGAAGGAACCATTATCGCAACTTGTATCTTCTCACCAATTATGGGATTTGTACAAAGAAGTGTGACAAAAGGACTTAGCTTACAAAAAGGCTAAGTCCTTTTTTAGTGATTTTTTAATATAAATCTTAATTGACCACCTGTTTCAGATGGTTAATTAAGATATAAATCAATAATTTTATAGAATTTCTAAATATACAAAAAAATCATAATGCTCTAATCTCCAAGTCTTACCAGCAATACTTAAAAAATGTGATTCGAAAATGAAAATGTCCTAAATTTATTCCAATTTCCTTATTGACAATGAGACTCGATTCCTAAGAACCTAATAATTCATCAAAAAAGCAAAAAATGAAGTGAACCTCCTAAGTTGTTGGTCCAACTTATTCAGTTCACTTCAATTCGAAACTTTTTTAATCAAATAAACGATGTTCATCCTCACTTGGTATTTTATAAAGCATACATAAACTAAACCAACGGTTGCATAAACAAATTTAATTACCATTTTTTAAGACGTATATCTTGTTTTAAAGTGTTTGTTTTTATTATACTTACCATTGTTTATATATTATTAAGAATTAATATACTAAAAACTATTTATCAAATGATAATTATAATTGAACTGTTCATATAATACATATAAAAAGACCATTTCTGGTCTTTTTATAGCTTCATTATTTTTTCCACAATCCATGAAGATTACAATAAGCATACACTTCTTCTACTTTTTCATCTTCTAAGATTTTAAAATCAACACTTGGTTTTTCTCCTGGTTTTAGATATTTTCTTTGAATACCTTTATCTGTTTTTAAAGAAACCCATTCAATCCAATGTTCTGCTGTCATTGGATGTTCAACTTCTCCTACAAATACATGAACAGTATCTCCTTCCACTGTATAAACAGGAATATGTTTTTCAAATGCAGCATCTTCTATTCCTGCTTGAAGTTCTTTCATAACTTCTCCACAACATACCACAGGGACTCCTTTATCTTCAACTTTTTCAATCACATTTCCACAGTGTTTACAAATATAAAATTTTTGTTTCATAGCCTTTTCCTCTTTTCTATAAGTAGTAATTATTCCTATTTATAATATAAACTATTTTTCTCTATTAAGCAAACAATATGCATCTAATAACAATCCCAATTATAGCGAACATGACTAAAATCTTTATTTTTTAAATCTTCTTTTGAAATAAAGAAATTACCGATGCCTGAATCGCCCCATAAAATATGATCTTGTGAATCAAGTTGAAATAACAATACTTCATTACTATCTTCTTGACGAGGATCATATTGTGTGAAAAAAGGATAACCGCCTATTTGACAAGGAATCAAAGTAAACAAATCATTTAATTCATCCATTACCTCATCATCTTGCATAGCTTCTTTTAATTTTTCATCTAAATAAGTATCAACAACTTCATCAAAATGAATATCATTCATTGTTATAACTTGTTTATCTAAATGAGCCTTTAATAAAAAAGTTGTATCTTTTTCTAAAGGCAGATCAGTATCTTCGCTCCATTGAAACCTATAGATACATAATTTATCTACTAATTTTGGTACTTCTTCTAAATAACGTAAACACCACCCTGATTGGTTATATTCATTATCAAAGTCTAATCCATAAACATCATCATCTCCACTAATAAAGATTTGAAGTAATCCTTTTTCTGGAAGATCTTTTATATGAGGTATTTGTTCAAAATTTATTTGTGCTAATAAATATAAAGGTGCTCCTGTTTTTTGATTTACTGGAAGATTTTGATCTCTAGGTACATAATAAGCACCACCTACTTTACTATCAAAGATATGTGTTTCTTTTTCTTCTAATTCAAAGCGTATATATTCAATTTCACTTACTTCTTTTAATCTTTGATAGATTCTTTTGGCAGGTTTTTCTTCTTGTTTATTATTTTCTTTTTTTAATAGTTTGTCTAAAAATCCCACAATGATTCCTCCTTTATACTATTGTATCAATTAATTATTATTTAAAAAGAAAAAACTCTTTTTTAGCGAATACATATGTTGAAATGAAATTCAACATATGTACTATATAAAAATAATATTAGTAGGACTTTTATGAAATGTCCTCTATTCAAAGACAACTTTATTTATTATTTGATAAAAGAAAACAAAGTCTTTTCGTTGATGATTTAACATATCAAAGAATACGATCTCAAGTTGAATATTACGGAGTGGCCTTGCCACACCGTAATATTCAGAAAGTAATTTAAAACGTAATCCATAATCATGTTTCATTACTTATAGATTTAGGATATAGCCCAACAATTGTAGCTGATAGAATTGGTGATACGGTAGATACTGTTTTAAAAACATATAGCCACTTATACGCCGAAAGTAAAGAAGCACTATCAGAAAAACTCAATAGTTTATACAAATGATGTCAATATGTTTTTAAAAACAAAAAAACCTTGAATTTATCAAGGTTTTTTAATAGTTATTATTCACCAACGTATGGTAATAATCCCATTTGTCTAGCACGTTTGATAGCTACTGCTAATTGTCTTTGATATTTAGCAGAAGTTCCAGTTACACGTCTAGGAATGATTTTACCGTTAGCTGAAACAAATCTTTTTAATAATTCAACATCTTTATAATCGATGTAAGTAATTTTGTTTTTTGTAAAATAACAAACTTTTCTTCTACCCATTCTTTGTCTTTTAAAAGCCATGTTCATATACTCCTTTTCTAAAATTGAATATCGTCTTCCATGATATTAAACGAATTATCAAAATCTTTTTCTAATTCAACTGTTTGCATATCTTGGAAATTATCTGTTTGTGGTTGAGCAGGTTGAGAATATTGATTATTCATCATACCTTGGTTCATAGAACTTTGGTTTCTTTCTCTTTGAGCTCTTGTTTCTAAGAATTGAACAGAGTCACAAACAACTTCTGTAACGTATACACGTTGTCCTTGAGCGTTATCATAAGATCTAGAACGAAGTCTACCTTCAACTCCTACTAAAGATCCTTTTGCACAATATTGTGCAACATTTTCAGCGACTTTATTCCATACAACGCATGAAATATAATCAGCTTGTTGCCCATCTGCAGAGTTATAGTTACGATTTAATGCTAACGTAAAACTTGTAACTGCAGCCCCGTTTCCAGTTCTTCTAAGTTCTGGATCACGAGTCATTCTACCAACCATAACAACTCTATTAATCATCGTCAAATGCCTCCTAATTATTTACGAAGAGTTAAGTGACGTAAAACTGAAGCGTTGATTCTTGATAAACGTTCGAATTCAGCGATTTCTGCTGGTGCACAAGTTGCATCAACTACAACATAGTAACCTTTTGTGTAATCTTTAATTTCGTAAGCGAAATCACGTAATCCCCATTCGTTGACATTATCAACTGAACCACCGTTAGCAGTTAAGATTGATTTGAAGTTTTCAATTAAAGTATTTCTAGCTTCTTCTTCAACATCTGGTTTTACAATAAACATAATTTCATATTTATTCATCTCTTTTACCTCCTATGGTCTTTTGGCTTACTTTTTAGTAAGCAGGCAGTAAAATAATCTTTACATGCTCGTCCATTATATCTTATTGTTTACTTTTATGCAATAATAAAATGATTATTTTATGTAATTTTACCCCTTTATAGGCATGTTTTTTTCATATGCTATATTGAGGTGATATTATGGATTATCTATTATTTTTATTTTGGATATTTTTTATGATTTTATTTCATTATTTAATCAAAAATGATTTTTCTTTTATTCAAAAATATCTTAATAGACTTTTTAAATATTCTCCTTTATTTAAAGAATATTTAAAAAAGTATTTAAAAACTATTTTATATACATTTTTTACTTTTATTGTTGGTAAGACTTTTGAACATCTTGATATGTGGGTAGATTTGTTTTTTGTTTCTATATGGATGTTAGTAGATGAAAAAGAAAATATAAATATTGAAAATAAAAAAGAAACAATACCTTCTTTAATTGGTATTGTTCTAGGTTTATTACTCCAATACTTTATATGATTTTACTTTTATACTTTGGATATCTTTATTTTTTATATCTAATGTTCCTTCATAGTAAATATATATTCTATTTCCTTTGATAAGACCTTTATTAGAATCTATTGCTCCTGCAATAGAAATTAAATACTTTTGATGATCATTTGTTTCTATCAATAATGTTTCATCACCCACATTTTTAATTGTTCCTACAACTGTTTTATATTGACTTAAATCTTCTTGATCATCAGATTTAAAATGAAAATATCCAAAAATAACTCCTATTAAAACAAATAAAGCAATTAAAATCCAAACTATACTCTTTTTCTCTTTCCTAATATGCTTACCTTTCATTTTAAATCTTCCTGTGTTGTAATTTTTAAATTACTATAATCCCCTAATACTGCTTTAATATCCTTATCTATATATCTTTCAAATAATTGACTATCATCAGTCGCAACATATCCTTCATCTTTTGCCTTTTGATAAGCCACCTTAATATCTTCACTTCTAAATACTTGTGGTGTTTGAGCCTGCATCAAAGTTTCTCTTTTTAAAGTTTTAACAACAATACCCTCTTTAACTTCTTTAATAGTATCTTTACAAGGAACCATTAATAACCCAGCATCATATGTTTTTAAACATTCAACTAAATCATTAATACTTTGTTTACTTACATACGGTCTTGCTCCATCATGAATAAAAACATAATCTTCTTTTACTTTTTGTAAACCTTCATAAACACTATCTTGTCTTTCTTTTCCACCAAAAACATAGTCAATTCTTGGATCATTGACTAATTTTTTAATTTCTTCTATTTCATTTTCTTTCGTTACAACAATAATTTGTTTACATCTATTATCCTCTAAAAAATGAGAAATATTCATTTCATAAACAGTTTGATTATTTATTTTATAAAATATTTTATTATACTTCAAACCTGTTCTTTTGCCACTTCCAGCACATAAAAGAATTAAACTATAGTTCATGTTTTTCACCTCATGATTATTTTATCACACCGTGATAAAATAATAAAATTTACATGGATATTTATGAAAATATGTTATAATCTTGTTTATACAAAGGAGATAAATATGAATACAACACTTATTATTATGGCGGCTGGAATTGGTTCACGCTATGGAAAAGGAATTAAACAACTTGCGAAAATTGGCCCTCATGATGAAATCATTATGGATTATTCAATCTATGATGCTATCGAAGCTGGATTTAATAAAGTTGTTTTTATTATTAGAAAAGATATAGAAAAAGAATTTAAAGAAGTTATTGGCAATCGTATCCAACAATATATTCAAGTTGAATATGTATATCAAGAAATTACACATATCCCTAGTGGATGCAGTGTCCCTGAAGGAAGAGTAAAACCTTGGGGAACTGGTCAAGCTATTTTAGCTTGTAAAGGTATTGTTAATGAACCTTTTGTCATTATTAATGCTGATGATTATTATGGAAAATTAGCATTTAAAAAACTTCATGATTTTTTAATTAGTGCTAATCAAGAACAAAGTGAATTTACAATGGCTATGGCTGGTTTTATCTTAAAGAATACTTTAAGTGATAATGGGACAGTGACTCGTGGTATTTGCGTAGAAGATGCAGATGGTTATTTACATAGAGTTATTGAAACAAAAGGTATTATTAGAAATGATCATGGAACAATTGATTGTGATACAGAAGAAAGTAAAGATATTATTCAAGAAAATAATCGTGTTTCTATGAATATGTGGGCTGGTTATCCTCATTTTATTGATTATCTTGAAAATGGTTTTAAAGAATTTTTATTGAATAAAAATGATGATCCTCTTACAAAAGAATATTTATTACCAATTATTGTTGATCAACTTATCAAATCAAAAAGAGCTTCTGTTAAAGTATTAGAAACAACAGATAAGTGGTTTGGAGTTACTTATCCAGAAGATAAACAAGCTGTTCAAGATTCTATTCAAGAACTTATTCATCAAGGTGTTTATCCTGAAAAATTATGGAAATAAAAAGTCTAGCAAATTGTTAGACTTTTTATTTTATCTCTATCATACGTACTGCCATATATTGTTTACCACCTAAACAAATACGTATTTTACCTTCATAAATATCTGGTAATTCTTTAATTTTCATATTCCATGTATCAATTAATTCTATCTTGTATTTTTTACCTTGTGGTAATGTATAATTTCTATACATCATCTTAAAAAATCCATAATAATATAAATACCAATGATCTTCTTTACAAAGACAAATTGAATCCCAGTTTTCTTCATGATTTTCAGCAGTTAATTTTAATGGTTTTACTCCTTGTGGAGCATTTTCAATAATTGTTTTTAAAAAGCCAATTCTTTCAACACTTTCTCCATAAAGCTTACCACCATGTGACCACCAAATAGATGGACCTTTATCTACATAAGTTTCTCCATGAGAAAGATAA
The DNA here is from genome assembly GCF_047023275.1 of Faecalibacillus sp. NCBI lineage: Bacteria > Bacillati > Bacillota > Erysipelotrichia > Erysipelotrichales > Coprobacillaceae > Faecalibacillus > Faecalibacillus sp. Next base: position 164,731 of record NZ_JBKYAR010000001.1, read on the forward strand.
CCTCCTCGAAGACATCCTTCCCAATATCTTCTTGTTAATTCTTGTCCTGTTAAGCTTCCCCAACCATAATCAATATTTCCTTCATAACCTACTTCATCAATAATCACTGGTTTATGATATTCTTCACGCCACTGACTTACCATTTCAGCAGTTTTATAGACATCTACTCTTTGTACACTGACATGTGTTATCCATGATTTATGATAATCATAGAAAGGAATACAATTGTGAATAGATCTTAAATGTCCATAAACATCATATTTCATAATAACTCTAGCATATTCATCCCAAGCTTCAATGCTTTTTTGAGGCATTAAATCATATTCATTAGCAAGAGACCACCATACATTTTTATAATGACTTAATCTTCTAATAACATAAGAAAGATAATAAATATCTTGTTGTTTTGTCATTTTACTTAATCCCCAACGATCATAAGGATGAAATAAAATAATATCTGCTTGAATACCTAGTTCATCAAGTTGTTGAATTCTTTTTTCTAAATTTTCAAAGAAAGTATTATCAAATCTTGTAAAATCAAAACCTTTTTCATCTTTTATAAAAGCATAGTTTTGAGGATCTTCTGTATTATAACTATAATATTTAGGGAAGATACACATTCTTATTTTATTGAATGGTGAATGTTTTAAGGTATGTAATGTTTCTTCTTGAAGCTCATTTGTTTGATTGATCCAAGCATAACATGTTGTACCAAATGGATAATAGTTTGTACCATCTTCATAAGCAAAATGAAAATCATCTTCATTGTCATAGAAGTTTATTTTATTTTTAGACATCACATCTTTTTTCAAACAAACACGTCCATGATTCTTCTTGCTTGCTTCATCACAAACAAATTCTCCTTGGATCCCATTCATTTGAGAATCATTACTTTCTACAACATATTGCCATTTCCCTGTTTTTTGTGGCATAAAACGTATTTCATACAGACCATTTCCTTTATAAAATCCTTCTGTTTCAATCTTTTCATTTTCATTTATAAAACTTGTTTTTATTATAATATCTTTAAAAGGATTTCCTTCTTTTGTACCTACCAATTCTTTTTGAAAAATCTTATATTTTTCTACATGTTCCATTAAAATCACCTCACTTTATTATAGCTTTGTTTATTAAAAGAAAAAAGTAACTTCTATATATAAAAAACATAGAAAATTAATACTATTTTGATATTTTAAATTCTAAATTATTTTTATACTTTAACTATAATTAAGAGAGGAGAGCAAGAAATTAAGAGAGGAGAGCAAGAGCAAATGATTAATTCATTTAAATTTTATGATTATAGTGGCAATAATATCATTGAATTTCCGTATATATTATTTATAGTAAGTGCTATTTTACTTACAATCATTTTTTATAAGTACAAGAAATTTTCTATTATTTATAGTAGTATATGTGCTCTATATATTTCATTATTATTTTGTGTATTATTTTTCCCAGTAGTAACAAATCCAGGTAATCATTATCATTTTTCCGAAGATATTAAATATATGGTAACTTTCTATAATCCATATTATAGGTTCTTACATCAAACTAAATATTCTATTTGTCATTTACTTATGTTTATACCTTTAGGATATCTTATTAGATATGAAACAACTTTATTTAAAAGTATTTTTATCGTTATTCTTATTGTTTTTGGAATTGAAAATTTACAAATATATATAAACTACTTTAGTGGATACGTTCAATACACTTATTGTACAGCTGATATCTTCTTCCATTTAGTCAGTGCTATAACAGGTATTATCTTGTACAAACCAATTAACTTTATCAGATACAAATTAAATAATTTGAGGTGTATGTAATATACACCTCCTTTTTACTAAAAAAGCTTTTGCCCAAGCAAAAACTTTTAACAAAGATTTAAAACATCATCAATTAAACCAAAATGAACAAATGCTTTATAAATACCATCTTGATCAACATCATCTGTAACATAATCAGCCATGGCTTTGATTTCATCACCACCGCTATTAACAGCCACACCAACATGACAATATTCAAGCATTGGAATATCTACTTTTGCATCACCAAAAGCAAAAGTATCTTCGATTGAAGCCCCTAAATGTTTTAATAACTCATCAATAGCGTGTCCTTTATCAATACCTTTAACACCTAAATCACCAAATAATGCAATTTCTCCAGCGCCACCCCAAGTACCAGGTTTTAAATCAGGAAATTCTTCAATTGAATCTAAACGATCTTGGTAACTATTTAAAATAAAGCTCACTTTATTACAATCATCTCGGTATAGTTCTCCTCCATAAATCATTTCAGGGAAAACTGTACGTACTGTTTGTTCACTGGCGTTTTCTTTTCCTTTTCTTTGACAATAAACTTTAATTACTGGATTTCCTTTTTCTTCAAAATTTTCTGAAGCAAATAAACCATTATTACTTTCTAAATAAAATTCTAAATTTCTAGAATGACACCAATCTACAATATGTTTACATTGTTCTAAAGTAATTAATTGATGCATCACAACAGTATCTTCATCTTTAACATAAGAACCATTACCACCAATCATTCCATCTAGACCAATATCCCAAATATAATCATAAACTTCAGCTTCACTACGTCCTGTACAAATATATACACGATGTCCATTTTTTCTTGCTTCTTTAATAGCTTTATCAGCAGAAGCAGGTAATTTGTTTTCATAATCTAATAATGTTCCATCGACATCAATAAAAATAATTTTTCCCATTTTTCTAATCTCCTAAAATAAATTTTTCAATATAATTTCCAATACCATCATGATCATTATCATCCGTAATATAATCTGCGACACTCTTTGTTTTATCACTTCCATTAGCCATAACGACACCAACACCAGCATTTAAGGTCATATCATAATCATTATCAGCATCTCCAAATGTCACAATTTCTTTAATATCAATATGATGAAGTTTTAAGATTTCAATTAATCCTGCTGTTTTAGAAACTCTTGGATCCATATATTCATAAAGAACACTTGCTGTTTTAAGGGATGATGATTTAAATTCATCACTATGGAATGTTTTTGATCTTTCAATGATTTTATCCATATCCTCTGGTTTACAAATAATAATTAATTTAGGTTTTGGATTTTGTAAGAATTCATTATAATCAACAACTTGATAAGGTACTCTATCTGCCTTTGACAACATTTGAATATGTTCATCATCTTTTGGCGCAAATAAGATACCATCTTCAGGAATGGCAAAGTTACAATCCATATCTTCATAATGTTTAACAATACTTTGAATCAATCTTCCATCTAAAGGAAATTGAGCTTTAGCGATATCTAGCGTATAGTCATAAATTTCTGCACCACCAGTACCAACAATCATATCAACAAGACCATCAATTCCCCATGTTTTTAATAAAGTTTGAATACTATTAACATCTCTTCCTGTAGATAAACCAAATAAGATTCCTTTTTCTCTTGCTTTTTTGATCATCTCTACTGTTTTAGGGGTAACCACCCCTTCACTTGAAAGAAGTGTTCCATCTATATCACACATAATTGCTTTTACATTCATAAAAATACCTCCTAAAGCTATCATAGAAAATCTCATTCTTTAAAACAATTTAGAGATAAAAAAAAGAATTTTTTTCTCAAAAATTCTCATTTTCTATTTATTATTTAGAATTCTTTTCTCATTTAATATTACCTTCTACAAGATTTTCATAATATTTTAATTTTCTATCTAAATTATTTTGATAATCCAATTCAAAATAACATGTATATAAAACATCTAAAATATAAAGAAGTGATAATCTTGTAGAAAAAGAGGATATCTTTTTATAATGATTTTCATAAGGTGAAATATATAATTGATAATCTGGTTTTATATCTTTAAAAGTATATTCATATGAAGAAATTAAAACAATTGGTGTTTTTGTTTTATTTAAAATACGAGGTACAATATCTGATAAAATGCCTCTTCCACCAAAAGTAATCACTATTGCTAGATGGTTTTCATCACTACTAGCGGCACTTAATCGTTGTTGATAATCTTCAATAGGAACATTGACATTTACACCTATTTCTTTCATTTGAAATTGGAAGTTTAAAGCAAAATTGATATTTCCTGCTGATGTATAAATATCAATCACTTTTGCTTTTTTCATTGCAGAAGCAATGAGTCTTAGTTGATCTAAACTAAAAAGATTAGCGGTTAAATTGAGAGTTTGTTCATAGTCTTCTTTGATTTTATGGACAATTTCATAATGAGTTTGAAACGGATTAACAGGAAAATCAAAGTTAAAATCTCCATTACTTTTTAGATAATCATTTAAAGAGCTCGTAATTTTTATTTTTAAGTCAGAAAATCCCGCAAGATTCAATTTATCGCATAAACGATAAACCGTCGCTGTAGAAACAAAACAGGCTTTACCAAGTTCTTTAGATGACATTTTTAAAACATCTTCTGGATGTTTTAAAATATAATCGGCTAGTATTCTTTCATTTTTAGAGAGCTCTTTATTTTCTTTTAAGTTCATAAATAAATTCATATTATCACCACTTCTATTTTAATATATTTATAAAGATAAAGAAAACCCTATTCAGGGTTTTCTAAGGTATCTTTTATAAGTTCTATGAGTTTATAAGCATCATATCTAGCAAAGATAGTTGCTGGTATCTTTAAGATTTGCTTATTCTTATATTTTTCTTGTAATAAAGCACATTGATAAGAAACTTGAGGTGCTAGTAAAATAAGATCATATTTTTGAGATACTTGTTCTAATTTTTCTAAACTAATTGCTTGAAAAATATAGTTTAATTCTAAAAGTTGTGCAGTCGTGTTAAGTTTTTCTACAAAATATCCTGTTGTTAGCCCACCTGAACAGGTTAAAAGTATTTTTTTTGCTGGTATATTCGTTATTTGAGACATATTTTCAAGCATCTCATAAAAAAGCTTACAAGCATGATTTAAATTTTGCATTTGAAAATGCAAATAACATTCTGCTTTATTTGTTTTTTTATTAATTATTGTAAATTCTATGATTGAATGAAGATTAAATGTGATTTTGCAAAGACAATTCTTCTCTTCTAAAATAACAGTATCTTGATCTTGAGGATCATTATAGACAATGCATGTCTTATTTTGTTGGTTAAAAAGCCACTTTCTAAAATAAACAACATAGAGTTCCTTATAAAACGCATCCATTTCGATGCACCCCTTCTACTATTTTCTAGCTTCTACAATTTCAATAGCTCTTTTTAAAACATTTGCGCCATTCATTGTTCCATAATCTCTCATATTAATAACTTCTACTGGAACTTGACCTTCTGCAGCTTTTTCAAGTCCTACTAATTGATGTCTAACTTGTGGTCCAAGCATAACAATATCCCATTCTTTTAAAACTTTTTCTGCTTGAGTAAAGCCTAAGGCAGTGATTGTTAAATCAATATTTTGTTCTTTAGCTGCCATTTCCATCTTTTGTACTAAGATGCTTGTTGACATTCCTGCGTTACATACTAATAATACTTTCATTTTCTTATTTCTCCTTTAATCATTTGTTAGATCTTCTCCGTTGGTTTTAATCACTTTTTTATACCAATAGAAAGAATCTTTACGATATCTTTTTAATGTTTTTAAATCAAATTCATCTCGATCAACATAGATAAAACCATATCTTTTTTTCATTCCTTCATGTGTAGAAATTAAATCAATGGCACTCCATGGATTATATCCCATCATTTCTACACCATCTGTAATAGATAATTGAATTTGTTTAATATGTTCTTGTAAATATTTAATACGATAAGGATCATGAATTTTTCCATCATCCGTTAATGTATCATAAGCACCTAAGCCATTTTCAGTAACCAACATTGGTAAATGATAACGTGAATACATTTCTCTCATGGTATTTCTAAAACCGACAGGATCAATCTCCCAACCAAACTCTGTTTTCATTAAATGTGGATTATGATATCCTTTATAAACTCCTGCTTCTCCTCGATCTGATTGTTGATCTGCACCTGGGTCAATTTCTTCTGTTCCATCACTTTCCTCAGCAGTAGATGTTGTATAATAATTAAAGCCAATAAAATCAGGATGACCGTTCTTCAATGCTTCTTCATCACCTTCGCCAAATTCTGGACATGCGTCATGTTCTTCTAAATAGGCCCATACTAAGTTGTTATAAACACCATATACCGCCATATCTAAATAAAGCCAGTTTCTAATGGCATTATAATTTTGAGCAGCTAAAATATCTTCTGGTTTACAACTTGCTGGATAAACAAGTCCAATATTAGGTGCTGGTCCAATTTTTGCATCTGGTAACATTTCATGACATAAAGCCATAGCTTTTGCTTGTGCAACTAATTGATGATGATTTTGTTGATAAATCTCTTTTGTTAAATTTGTTGTATTTTCAGGAACAATAAGTGTTCCAATCGTTGGTCCTACAAGAGTTAACATATTTTGTTCATTGATTGTTAACCAATATTTAACACGATCACCAAAGTTTTCAAATAAGACTCTTGCATATTCTAAAAACCAATCAATAGATTCTCGCTTACTCCAAGAACCTTTCTTATCTAATAATGCTGGCATATCAAAATGAAACATTGTCACAATCGGTTCAATTTGATATTTTAAACATTCATTAATTAAATTATTATAAAAATCAATTCCTTTTTGATTAATTTCTCCTATTCCTTTAGGTAAAATTCTTGACCAAGAAATAGAAAAACGATAAGACTTAAATCCCATTTCAGCCATTAACGCCACATCTTCTTTATAATGATGATAATGGTCTGCACATATTTTTAAATCAGATGTTCCTTCTGGAATAACTTTAACATCTTGACATGATGGACCTTTTCCATCTTCTAAGTTTGCCCCTTCTACTTGATAGGCACTTGTACTTGCACCCCAAAGAAAATCTTTAGGGAATGGTTTTAATTTTTTGTGTAACATTTCTTTTCCCTCCTTGCCCTTATTTTTACATAAAGAAAAAAGAAAAAAATCTTTCAAAACTGAAATAGAATTTTTTTCTTATTTATATTTTTATATATTCATTTTTAGATGAGAAAAATATCTCATTAATAAAGTATTTATTATTTTTTCACTGTTTTTTTAAAATTTAGTGATTTTCTATACATGAAACTCACTGTTTTTTGAAAAAACAGTGAATTTTTTACAAAATATACTCATAAATTATCATTTTTTATAAAATAAATTGTGTTAAATAAATTGGTAAACATAGTATATCTTGATCTTTAGATACATCTTTTGTATGAATGATATATCTTTCTAAAATTCTTGATGAGTATTTTTTATAAAATTCATCAATTGAGGTATGTTTTTTATAATTTGAAGATTTAACTTCTATTGGACATATTTTATTCTTTTTAGAGATGATAAAATCAATTTCATAATTGCGTTTTTGTTCAATATTTTTAAAAGTATAATAGAATAAGTCATGTCCATTAGCTGTTAGAATTTGAGCAACAGCATTTTCATAAAGATATCCTAAATTTGTAGATAACTTATCATTAAGTAATTTTTCATAAATTGTATTTTCTGTAAAATCTCTATCTTTAAATTGTAAGGTTACAAATAAACCTGTATCTGCCATATAAAGTTTAAATAGATTTAAATCTTTATATGCAGAAAGACCTATTTCAGGATTATTAGCATGATAAGCAACTGATATTGTTTTAGAATCTTTTAATTCTGATATTAAACTTAGAATAGTTGTATCTTCCGTTTTATAAGAATTTAATATTTTTTTTGTTTGAAAACCTTTTGTATTTTTGTTTAATTGGGAAGGAATAGCTTCAAACAAAAGTGCAAGTCTTCCAGTAGAATCAATTTTTCTAAAATCATCTTCATAAAGATTTATAATATCTCTTTTAATATCATCTACCTTTTTAAAATTATTTGTTTGTATATACTCATTAACAGCTTGTGGCATACCACCAACAAGCATATAAAGTCTAAAACTTCTCATAAGTTTTCTATTTAGTTGATCCCCTAATTTCTTTTTATTATCGAAAGTCATTTTTAATAAGCTCATCGTTGTTTTATCATCTAAAGCCCATAAAAATTCTTCATAATCCATTGGATGCATTTGAAGTTTTCTTTCCTCACTTGGAATTAAAATATCTTTTACATTTTTCTTTATAGAAATAAGAGAACCGGTTTCTATATAATCATAACGACCATCTTTAACTAAAAATTTAATAACTTGTCTTGCTTTTGGACATAACTGAACTTCATCAAAAATAATAACTGAATTTCTATTTTCAAGTTCTACATGATAATGTAACTGTAATTGTAAAAAGAAATAGTTTAAATCTGACATATCCTCAAACATTTCTTTAACTTCATTTGAAGCAATAGAAAAATCAATGAGAACATAACTTTTGTACTCATTTCTAGCAAATTCCTCAACAACTGTAGACTTTCCTATACGTCTGGCTCCTTCTATCAATAAAGCTGTTTTACCTTGTGAAGTATCTTTCCATTCTTTAATTTTATTATATATTTTTCTTTTGAACATGAATTTATACCTCCTATAAACATAGTATATCCAAAAATCGCATTTGTATCAATCATCAAACCTCCAATTTCCGCATTTGAAAAAGTACTCAAACCTCCAATTTCCGCATTTGAAAAAGTACTCAAACCTCCAATTTCCGCATTTGAAAAAGTACTCAAACCTCCAATTTCCGCAAAAAACATTAAATATAAAATAATTTATATTTAATGTCCCGCACTATTTTATATACCTTTATAGTAATAATTTCATTCTTATAGACAAAATAAAAGTGCCTACACTTAGTAGACACCTCTATGACTATTCAAATTCATTTGTTCTAGCAACTTCTCTAATCCATGCAGCTGATTTCTTTTCTTTACGTTTATAACCATCATCTAAGCATACACGAATAAATCCGTATCTATTTTTAAAGGCATTGATCCATGACCAGTTATCAATAACACCCCAATAATGATATCCTAAACAGTTAGCACCATCTTCAATAGCTTTAGCAATCCATTCTAAATGATCTCTAACGAATTCAATACGATAATCATCTTGAACTGTTCCATTTTCATCCATATATTTTTCTTCACCTTCAACACCCATTCCATTTTCAGAAATAAAGAAAGGTAAATCAGGACATTCTTTTTTAATTTTCATACCAAAGTCATAAATTCCCTTTGGATAAATTTCCCATCCACGATAAACATTCATTTTTCTTTCAGGCCAAATATAAGGTTTAGAAATACATGGTAAACCATTTTCATCAAACTTACTATCAGGCGCTTGTACACGTGTTGGTTGATAATAGTTAAATCCTAACCAATCTACTTTACCTTGAGCTAAGATGGCTTCATCACCTGGTCGACGATTAATTTCTACTTTCCAATCGTTTTCTACAGTATCTAAAACATCTTGTGGTAAATGTCCATGAGCAACAACGTCTAACCACCATCTATTGTGTAATCCATCAGTCATACGTACGGCTTCTAAATCTTCAGGAGATGGATTTTCTTTTGTATAAGGTGGAGCAAAACAGTTGATCATACCAATTTTAGCACCTTCACAAAGTTTACCTTCTGCTTTTAATTTTCTAAAGTTTGCTACTGCAAGACAGTGAGCTAATGTAATATTATATTGTACATTAATTGATTGTTTAAAATCTTTTTGATATGGATACCAAACACCATGTAAGAATTGTTGTTCTGGTTCTACAATAGGTTCATTGAAAGTAAACCAATATTTTACTTTATCTCCAAATTCTTCCATTGCAATCTTTACAAAGTTGGCATAAGCTTCAACAACTTCTCTATTTTGCCATCCACCACGTTTTACTAAATATTCAGGCATATCAAAATGATACATATTCATAAAAATATCAATTCCATTTTCATTTGCACAATCAATTAATTTATGATACCAAGCAGCACCTTCTGGATTTAATTTACCATCTTGGTCTAACAAACGAGTCCATTGCATAGAAGTTCTAAATGATTTAAAGTTTAAACTTTTTAATAATTTAATATCTTCTTCATATTTATGGTACATATCATTTCCAACATATGATCCCACATTATTAAAGAAAGCATTAATTTCTTGATCAGAATACATATCCCAATAAGAACGTAATCTTCCACCTACATTCCAGGCACCTTCTGTTTGAGGTCCTGACATTGCTGCACCAAAAAAGAAATCTTTAGGTAATTTAATAGTCATCTTTTCTTCCTCCATTATTTTCATGATTATTATACTGTCATTATATCATGAAACCATAGTTGTTAGAGGAAATGTATTTTATTTTCAAAGTATTATTATTTTACTTAATTAACCATCTGACACATCTTTTGATTTAACTCCGTTATTCTCAC